>DASRJN010000498.1:0-20648 GCA_035649455.1 Acidimicrobiales bacterium | reverse complement strand
ATCCCCAGGGCGTCGCCGACGAGGGCGACCGCCTCGCTGAACACGACCGTCGCCGCCGCGGTCATGGCGGGCAGCTCGGGATCGTCCAAGGGGCGGCCGAACCCGACCGGGATCTCGGTGGCGGGCGAGTCGTAGGCCGTGGTGTCGGCCGACTCGGAGATCAGGATCCGATCGATGCGGTCCGACGCGCCGGCCAGCGCGATCGTGACCAGCTCGACGAAGCCCGGGCTGATCCCGCTGCCGAAGAGGGAGCTGCCGCCCTTCTCGCAGGCGTTCTGGAGCCGCTGGCGCCCGTTGCCGGGATACGACGTGCCGTTGATGAACGCCGCCGTCACGACCATGTTCACGCCGGCCTCGAGGATGCGGACCATCTCGTCGACGTCGAACCACATGGGGTTGTAGACCACGCAATCGGGCTCGAGCGCGAGCAGGGCGTCGACGTCGTCGGTGGCGGTGACGCCGATGGGCCCGATGCCGCACAGCTCGCCGACGTCCTGGCCCACCTTGTCGCTCGACCAGGCGTAGCAGCCCACGAGCTCGAGGTCCGGGCGTCCCATCACTGCCTGCACGGCCTGCTTGCCGACGTTGCCGGTCGTCCACTGCACCACCCGGATCGCCACGAGCCCTCCCCTGGGATCGACCATCGACCGCCCGGTTCCACCCGAGCGCCCGGGCAACCTATCCGGTCAGGATCGGGCGGCGACCACCGTGGCGGCGAGGCCGAGCCGGTGATCCTTGGTCCAGGGCGGGCCCAAACGCTCTCGAGGGCCGTGCAGGACGTCGTCGGCCCGGTCGGCCAGGAGGCCGGCCGCCTGCCCCAGCACGTCCTGGGCGCGGTAGAGGTGGACCTGCCAGCCGCGTGCGTGGGCGAGGTCGGAGAGGATCTGGCGGTACATGATGGCGTCGGCACGGGCCTCGTACGGCGAGCGGCGCTGCACCGCGAGGTCGTCGGGGAAGTCCGGGGGCCAGGTCCGCAGCGACATCGAGACGACCGGCTCCGGCAAGGCGGCGGCGAGGTCGTCGAGCGCAGCCGACGAGGCCCGCACGACGGATTCCCGCACCTTCGCGACCAGCGCGGCCGTGGCGGCGACGTCGAGGCGGTGGCTCTCGTAGTGGATCGGTGCCGCGGTCACGTCGGGCTCGACCAGCTCGATCCGGCGGCGGTCCACGACGTCGTGGTCGGCCGACGCCGTCACCGCCACCGCCCAGCCGAAGTGATCGGCGATCCCCAGCCGTAGGGTCATGCGAACTCCCTCAGGCGCCGAAGACCAGCAGGCGGATGGTGGTGTCGTGGGGCAGGCGGCCGTCGAGGTCGCGGTAGGCGTAGGTGACCCGGCGGATGCCCTCGGCGATCTCGTCGGCGTGGAGGGGGCGCAGCGCGGAGTCGACGTCGTGCATGCGCTGCACGTGGGCGATCCAGCCGGCCAGCGTGGGTCGCCAGGGCTCGACCACGTCGTGGACGGCGGCGAGGGTGAAGCCGGCTGCCGCGAACTCGGTGGTGATGGCCGTCGTGGTCGGGAAGGTCGCGGCCGAGCGCTCGGCGCCGGGGAAGTACGAGAACATGCCGGACGGCGCCATGTCCCCGAAGTAGCCGCGGACCAGGACGCGGCCATCCGGGCGCACCACGCGGCGCAGCTCGGCGAGGGCGGCCGACCGGTCGTCGCACTGGTGGATGACCGTGGACAGCCAGGCCAGATCGGCCGAGCCAGCACGGAACGGGAGCGCCTCCGCCCAGGCGCCGACGTAGGTCCGGCCGGGGATGATGCCCGCGGCGCGGGCCTCGTCCCGCATGGCGGCCGAGGGCTCGACGGGCACCACCGGGGCGGCGAACCAGTCCGCCAAGGGGGCGACGAAGCCGCCCGGGCCGGCGCCCACGTCGAGCACCAGGTCGGGGTGGGGGAGCCGAGCCCGGGCGATGGCGGCCGACCAGGGGGCCAGGATCTCGGGGGGCAGCGTGCGGGCGGCACGGTAGGTCCCGGCCGATGCCGTGTAGTCGACGCGTGCCATCACCGCACCGTAGCCACGGCAGAATGGAGCCATGGCCCCCGACACACCGGCCGAGCGACCGATCTTCCTCTACGACGGCGACTGCGCCTTCTGCACCAGCCTGGCCCACTTCATCGAGCGACGGATCCCCACGTCGGCCGAGGTGTCGCCGTGGCAGTTCGCCGACCTCGACCTCCTGGGCGTGAGCCAGCAGCAGGCCGAGGAGGCGGTCCTGTGGATCAACGAGGGTGAGCCCGTGGCCGCCGGCCCGGACGCCATCGCCCGGCTCCTGGAGGACGCCGGGTCGCTCTGGGGAGGCCTCGGCTGGATCCTCGGTCGCGAGCCCGTGGGCTGGGTGGCCTGGCCGATGTACCGCTGGGTCTCCCGCCACCGGCACCAGATGCCGGGCGGCACCGCGGAGTGCTCGCTGCCGCAGGCGCAGCGGGACGTTCGGCGCAACAACTAACCTCGTCCTCACGCGGCGAAACGCCGCGACGACGGTGCGGGCGCACGGGGGAAGCATGAGACGCACCATCGCCACGCTGGTGACGGCACTCGCGCTGGCGGCACTGGCGCTGGTACCGGCCCCGCAGGCCGGAGCCGCTGGGCCGCCGGTCGCGGCCGCGACGCCGAGGCCGCTGATCTTCGTCCACGGCAGCGGGGGGTCCGGGGCCCAGTTCGAGTCGCAGGCCATGCGCTTCACCAGCAACGGCTACCCGGACGACAGCTTGGCCGTCCACGAGTACGACTCCACCTTCGGGATCAACACCATCGACCAGGTGTGGGCCGGGCTGGACGCCCTGATCGCCGACAGGCTGGCCGCCACCGACGCCGACCAGGTCGACCTCGCCGGCCACTCGCTGGGCACCGCCGTGGTCCAGGGCTACCTGAACAGCTCGCCCGAGCGGGCCGGCCGGGTGGCTCACTACATCAACATCGACGGCCGGACCGCCACGGCGCTGCCGGGCGGGGTGCCGACGCTGGCCGTCTGGGGCGAGGGCAATCCCGCCCGGGCCATCGTCGGCGCCGAGAACTACTACGCGCCCGACCAGAGCCACGTGCAGGTGGCCACCTCGCCCGAGACGTTCGCCCGGATGTACCGCTTCCTGACCGGGGCGCCCGCGGCGACTACCGACATCGTCGCCGAGCCGCCCGGGCAGATCCGCATCTCGGGCGAGGCCAACCTGTTCCCCTCCAACGTGGGGGCCGCGGGCGTCACGCTGGAGATCTGGCGGGTCAAGGCCAGCACCGGCGAGCGCCGCGGTCACCACCCCCGGGCCACCTTCACGGTGGCCGCCGACGGGTCGTGGGGGCCGTTCGCGGCCGTGGGCGGGCAGCCGTACGAGCTGGTCCTCACCCGGGGCGACGGCTCGGCCCACCACTTCTACATGCCCCCGTTCCTGCGCAGCGACCACTTCGTGCGCCTGCTCACGTCCGAGCCGGGGACCGGGATCGACCTGGTGCGCGACCAGAGCGACCACACCACCAGCCTCACCGTCACCCGGTACAAGGAGTGGTGGGGCGACCAGGGCGCCCAGAGCGACGTCCTGGAGGTCGCCGGCACGAACCTGGCCACGCCGGCGCTGGCCCCCCGGGTCAAGCGGGTCAACGCCATGTTCGCCTTCGACGACGGCGTCGACGGCGTCACCGACCTGGCGGCGCCCATCCCGGAGCTGTTCGCGCTGCCCTTCATCAGCGGGGCCGACCTGGTGATCCCGGCCACCACGCCGCCGAACGCCACCGTGCCGATCCGGATGGTGTCGAGGACGGGCGGTGGCGCCGGCCAGGTCGTCAACGTCCGCAACTGGGCGTCGGCCACCGACCACATCTCCGTGCAGTTCCCCGACTTCGACTGACTGTTCGACCGCGTTCCGGGCATACTTGAAGGTCGTGGGACCGCCGCCCCATACCATCACCAGATCCGCCGCGCCTCCGTGCGAGCAGGCGCGGGGTCATGTGCACGCGTCGCCGCCCTGCACGCCGTGCTCGATCCTGCTGCCCCGCCGCTACCTGATGGTGCTGCTCGGCGCCCTGCTCGCGGGTCTGGCCGCGGCCGCGGCGCTCAAGGGCGGCGCGTTGCTGCTGCTCTGGGACGAGCCCATCCAGCGTGGCGTCGAGGCCCGCCGCACGGGCGCCCTGAACGAGGTGTTCCTGACCTTCTCACGGCTGGGCTCGACCGTGTTCGTCCTGGCCGTGGGCAGCCTCGCCGCCGCGGTCACGTGGCGCCGGTGCCGGGCCGTGGGCCTGGCCCTGCTCGTCGCCACCTTCAGCCGCCCGCTGCTGGAGACGGCGATCAAGCTGCTCATCAGCCGCGACCGGCCCGACTTCGGCCGGATGGTGCAGGGCACCGGCTACTCGTTCCCCAGCGGCCACGTCATGGCCGCGGTGGCCCTGTGGGGCCTGATGCCTCTGGTGGTGTCGCTGTACACCCGGCGGCGCTGGCTGTGGTGGGCGTCGGTGGCCGTGTCCGGCGCGCTCATCCTCGGGATCGCCGCCAGCCGCGTCTACCTCGGCGTCCACTGGTTCTCGGACGTGACAGCCGGCCTCATCGTGGGCACGTTCTTCCTGCTCGGGGTCGAGACCCTGCTGGCCCGCCAGCACGCCCGCTACCCCTGCAACGAGGTCTCCGGCACGTCCAGCTCCGCGGCGAACGGCAGGTGGTCGGACAGCCGCGTGAAGTCCTCGAACCCCTCGTCGCCGGGGCGGGGCACCGAGGCGCTCGTCACCTCAGTGCCGTCGGACACATACACGTAGTCGATCCGCCGGTTCGGCGGCTTGGTGGTGCCGGGGATCCAGCCGCGCCAGTTGGTGTAGCCGGGGTAGGGGTCGTCGGTCGCGTCCGGGCGCACCAGCCACGCGTCGTGCAGGCCCGCGGCCTCCATCGCACCATGCAGCGCACCGTCCGGGCTCTCGTTGAGGTCGCCCGCCACGCCCACCGGGCCGGCGTACCCCGTCACCTTGCGGAGCACCGCCACGGCCTCGGCGCGGCGCAGCGCCTCCGCCGAGTGCGGGCTGAGGTGCAGGTTGAACAGCATCAGCGGGCGGAGGGGCTCGGACGGCCGCGGCACGTAGGCGGTCACGATGATGCGGCGCCGCCAGCTCCACAGCCGCCACCGGGACGACAGCGCCCGCGCCCGGCTCGCCACCTCGCAGGTCATGCCGAACACCGCCATGCCCTCCGGCCAGGTGTTCAGCGGCCAGTGCTTGAAGTGCCAGTGGTGCGACCGGGGGTGGAGGGTGCGGGCCAGGGCCCGAGCCTGGTTCCACTGCACCTCCTGGAGCACGACGACGTCGGCGCCGGCGCTGCGGATGTGGCCCGCGACCGCCTCGACGTCGATGCCCTTGCTGCCCTTCAGGTTCCAGGTGAGGACCGTCAGGTGCACCGGGCGACGCTACCGCGCGTAGAACATGCGGCCATGGACCTCCAGGCGTTCCAGCGGCTGATGGCCGACACGTACGGCGAACGGGACCGGGCCCGGGGCGTGCCCGCCACCGTGGCGTGGCTGACCGAGGAGCTGGGCGAGCTGGCCCAGGCCGTGCGCAAGCACGACCGGGACGCCCAGCTCCACGAGCTGGGCGACGTCCTGGCGTGGCTGGCCTCCCTCGCCGACCAGCTGGGCCTCCACCTGGCCGAGGCCGCCGACCGCTACTCGGAGGGCTGTCCCCGCTGTGGGGCCCGTCCCTGCGTGTGCCCTCTTTGATAGTTGCGCGGACAGGCACGTCGTCCTGGCGAACCGTCGCCGTGTTGCTGGGAGTCCTCGCTGGTGAGCTGTTGGTCGGCCTCCAAATTCCGGACTCTTGGGCTGCGGCTCACACCCGATCCGCTCGGCCTCTAACCCGCGATCAGCAGCTCGGCGATCTGGACGGCGTTGAGGGCGGCGCCCTTGCGCAGGTTGTCGTTGGACACGAACAGCGAGAGGCCGTGGTCGACCGTCGGGTCGCGGCGGATGCGGCCGACGTAGGCCGGGTCGGCGCCGGCGGCCATGAGCGGGGTGGGGACGTCGGTGACGACGACGCCGGGGGCCGCCCGCAGCACCTCGGTGGCCTCCTCGGGCGAGATGTCCCGCTCGAAGTGGGCATTGATCGACAGCGAGTGCCCGGTGAAGACCCCGACCCGTACGCAGGTCGGGACCACCGGCAGGTCGGGGATCTCGAGGATCTTGCGGGTCTCGTTCCGCAGCTTCTGCTCCTCGTTGGTCTCGCCCGTGCCGTCCTCGACGATCGAGCCGGCCAGCGGGACCACGTTGAAGGCCATGGGGGCGGGGAACACCGAGGGCGTGCCCATGTCCACGGCCCGGCCGTCGAAGGTGAGGGCGGCAGCTCCGTCGGCCACCTTGCGGACCTGCTCGTCCATCTCGGCGACGCCCGCCAGCCCGCCGCCGGAGATCGACTGGTAGGTGCTGATCACCAGCTTGCGCAGTCCGGCCACCCGGTGCAGCGGGCCGAGCACCGGCATCCCCGCCATCGTGGTGCAGTTGGGGTTGGCGATGATGCCCTTGGGCCGGTTGGCGAGGGCGTGGGGGTTGACCTCGGACACCACCAGGGGCACGTCCGGGTCCATGCGCCAGGCCGACGAGTTGTCGATCACGGTGACACCGGCTGCTGCCACCCGCGGTGCCAGCTCCCGCGAGGCCGTGGCCCCCGCCGAGAACAGCGCGATGTCGAGGCCGGAGTAGTCGGCGGTCGCCGTGTCCTCGACCGTGACCTCGCCGTCCCGCCATGGCAGCGTGCGCCCGGCCGAGCGCGCCGAGGCGAAGTACCTGATGGAGGCGACGGGGAAGTCCCGCTCGGCGAGCACCTGCCGCATGACGCCGCCGACCTGACCGGTGGCGCCCACGACGCCCACATGCACGGAATACATGGACCAAAGGCTACGAGCGCCCCCCACGGCCACCCAACCGGGTTACCCAATGTCGAACACTCTTCTTGACGATCATCGGAACTCATGTGAGCCTCAGGCGGTGACCGGTGGCGCGGCGTTGGACGCTCTGTTCCGGCCGTCGAGCATCGCGGTGATCGGGGCATCGGCCACGGTCGGCAAGGCGGGCAACGCCATGGTGCGGTCGTTGCTGGGGTTTCCGGGACGGCTCCACCTGGTCAACCCCCGCGCCGGCCGGATCGAGGGGCGGGCGGCCGTGCCGTCCCTGGCCGAGATCGACGGGCCCGTGGATCTGGCGGTGCTGGTCATCCGGGCCGAAGCCGTGCCCGCCGCGTTGGAGGAGTGTGGGCAAGCGGGCGTGCGGGCGGCCGTCGTGTGCTCGGGCGGGTTCGCCGAGGCGCAGCCGGACGGCGAGCTCGACGAGGGCCAGGGCACGGGGAGCTCGTTGCAGGACCAGGCGCGGGCCGTGGCGCGGCGCCATGGGATGCGGCTGCTGGGGCCGAACACGTCGGGTTTCATGAACCCGCTCGACGGGGTGCTGGCCAACTTCGTGCCCGACGTGAGGCTGCTGGAGCCGGGGCCGCTGGCCGTGGTGGCGTCGAGCGGTGGGGTCAACCTGGCCGTCTGCTTCGCGGCGGCGGCCGACGGGTTGGGGGTGCGGCTCGGAGTCGGGCTCGGGAACGCGGCGGACGTGGGGTTCGCCGATGTGCTGGCGTACCTGGCGGGCGACGGCGCCACGCGGGCGGTCGGCATCCAGCTCGAGGGGGTGGACGATGGGCGGGAGCTGGTGGCGGCGGTGGCCGAGCTGGCCGCGGTCAAGCCGGTGGTGGCGCTGAAGGCGGGCCGCTCCGGCGTGAGCGCCTTCGCCCGCTCCCACACCGGCAGGGTGCTGGGCGACTTCGAGCTGGGCCGGGCCGCGCTGCGACAGGCCGGCGCGGTGGTGGTGGACGACCTGGGTGAGCTGGTCGATGCGCTGCGGGCCCTGTGCGCGCGCCGCATGAAGCCCCGGGCGGCGCCGGGGGTGGGCGTCGTCACCGCTCAGGCCGGGCCGGGGATCCTGATGGCGGACGTGTTGCGGGCGCGAGGTGTGTCGATCCCGGAGCTCGAGGAGACCACGCTGAAGGGCCTCGGCCGCCTGCTGCCCCCGCTCACCTGGCAGCGCAACCCGGTCGACACCGGGCGCCCGCAGGAGACGTTCGGGGCGGTGCTGGCCGAGGTGGCGGCGGATCCCCAGGTGGACGCCCTGCTGGTCTATGCCCTCGAGGAGGGCGACGCCGTCGATCCCGAGGCCGCGCTGGGCACGCCCGGCGTAGCGGGCGAGCTGCCCGTCGTGTTCGGCTCGGGCGGCCCGGCGGGCGCGCTCGACGAGCGCCAGCGGGCCCTCGCCGGAGTGGCCGTCCCCGTGTACCGCACGCCCGAGCGGGCGGCTCGGGCCATGGGAGCCCTGGTGGACGACGGGCGCGCCCAGCACCGGCTGGCCTCCGCCCGGGTCCGGCCGGCCGCGCCGCTGCCGCCCGAGGTGACCCGGCTGCTGGCGTCTGGGCCACCCGACGAGCACACGGCCAAGGCCGTGCTCGACGCGCTGGGCGTCCCCACGCCCGAGCGGCGGGTCTGCCCCGACCGGGCCACGGCCCAGGCGGCGCTGGCCGAGCTGGGAGGTCCGGTGGTGGTCAAGGTGCTGGACCCCGGGGTCGCGCACAAGCTCGCCGCCGGCGGGGTCCACCTGGGCGTGCACGGCCCCGCCTCGCTCGGAGCCGCGCTGGACGCCATCGACGCCATCCCCGACCGTGCGACGGCGGGCTACCTGGTGGAGGCCCAGGCCGCGCCGGGGCCCGAGCTGCTGGTCGGAGGCTTCCGGGACTCCGCCTTCGGGCCGGTGGTGGTGGTGGGACCGGGGGGCAGCAACGTGGAACGGCTCGGGTCACCCACCCTGCGGTTGGCGCCACTGTCCGCCCCCGACGTGGATGAGATGCTCGCCGCGCTCGGTCTCGGGCTCGCCGGGGACGAGGGCCTCGCGCTGGCGAACGTCCTGCTGGCGGTCAGCGACCTGCTGATGGGGGCGCCGCAGGTGTCGGAGATCGACGTGAACCCGGTCCGGCTCACCCCCAGCGGCCCCTGGGCCCTGGACGCCCTGGTGGTGCTGGACCGGTGACGCCACCGGTGCGCGCCCACCATGTGGGCAGCCTGCTGCGCCCGGCTCGCCTGCGGGCCGCGTACCGGCGCCACCGCCGGGGCGAGATCGGCGACGACGCGTTCCGCGAGGCGCAGGACGAGGCCATCTGCGACGTCGTGGCCATGCAGGCGGATCTGGGCCTGCGGGTGGTAACCGACGGCGAGCTCCGCCGGGTGTCGTACTGGTCCTCCTTCGTGGAGGCGGTCGACGGGCTGGAGGTGGACACGTCCCGCTTCAAGTTCACCGATGGCCGCGGCGACCGGCTGGCCTTCGCCGCGCCCCACGCCACCGGCGCGCTGCGGCGTTGGGGCTCCATCGCGGGCGCCGAGCTGGACTTCCTCGCCGGGGTGGCGTCGCCGGCGTCGGCTACGCCGAAGATCACGCTGCCGTCGCCTTCGACCTTGCAGTTCGGGCACGCGCCGCTCGCGGGCCGGTACTCGTCGGCCGAGGACTTCTTCACCGATCTCGCCGGGATCTACCGGGCCGAGATCGCCGACCTGGCGGCGCGGGGCGGCACTCTGGTGCAGCTGGACGAGGCGGCCCTCGCCATGCTGTGCGACCCGAACGTGCGGCGCAAGGTCGAGGCCTCCGGCGAGGTGCCCGGCCAACTGGTGGACGACTATGTGGCGGCCATCGCCGCCGCCGGCGCCGAACGGCCCGCGGGCGTGACCCTCGCCCTGCACGTGTGCCGGGGCAACTTCAAGGGCCGCTGGATGGCCTCGGGAGGGTACGAGCCGGTGGCCGAGGCCCTGTTCGCCGGCTCGGGCGTCGACCTGCTGCTGCTGGAGTTCGACTCGGCCCGGGCCGGCGGGTTCGAGGCCCTGCGCCACGTGCCCGCGACCATGTCGGTGGTGCTGGGCCTGGTCAGCACCAAGACCCCGGAGCTCGAGCGCCGGGACGAGCTGCTGCGGCGCATCGAGGAGGCGTCCCGCTACGTCGACGTCGAGCGCCTGGCGCTGTCTCCCCAGTGCGGCTTCGCCAGCACTGCGGGCGGCAACCCCGTGAGCGAGGACGACCAGCGCCGCAAGCTCGCGCTCGTCGTGGACGTGTGCAACGAGGTCTGGGGCGGCGCGTAGGCCTAGGGCGTGTCCTGGCCGGAGGCGGCCTTTCGGCTCGCCCGGCGGGTGACGCTGCGGGTGGTGAAGTGGCGGGCGTGATGCGCCAGCTCGGGCACGTGCTCGCCCACGATCTGCTGGAACCGCACCTCGGCCAGCGGGCCCAGGGCGTCGTACACGTCGGCGAAGATGGCCTGAGCGGCGCGTCGAGGCCAGCCGCCGGGCAGGGCGTCCTCGGGCAGCTCGGGGTCGAGGTTGGGGAACTGGCGCCACACGTCCATCACCTGGGTGCGGGCCACCAGCGCCTCGGCCGCCCCCACCCGCCCGGTCTGCACGCGGTCGAGCAACGGCCCGAACTCGGCCACGAAGGCGTCGTAGCTGGCCCGCAGCTCGTCCAGGTCCCAGGCGCTGAGCGGGTCGCCGCCGGCCTCGCCGTGCACCATGCGAGACACCAGCACGGTGGACGTGGGCACGTCGAGGTCCACCAGAACCTTGGCGGCCTCGCCGGCGTGCGCCCGGGGCGAGACCCACACGCCGTCGTAGAGCGGGGCGAACCCCAGCCAGCGCAGCCGGGTGCGCAGGACATGGCGCACGTCGCGCTGGTCCTCGGGCACCGAGAAGATGACGACAACCCACGAGCCGTCCCACGGCCCGTGGTCGAGTCCGAAGTTGATGATGCGGTGCAGGCCCTGGTTCAGCACCTCGGCCGCCCGCGGTGTCAGGCCGTAGTAGGTCCGACGACCGACGCGGGACGAGTCGAGCAGGCCGCGGCGCGCCAGGCGGCTCAGCGCGGCCCGCGCGCTGGTGGCGGTGATCTCGAACTCGCCGGCCAGGGCCACGAGCGCGGAGGACGGCAGGTGCTCCTTGCGGCCGAACCAGTAGTCGCCGAAGAGGGTGACGATGAGATGCTGGGGGTTGGCGCCGGTCTGGATGCGCGGCAGATTGACGTCGGCGAGATCGGTCGCGGTCATCGCCGACAAAGAGTACCGAGCGGTCACTGTCCGATTGTTCCAACGTCGACCGACAGCGAAAGTGTCACTTGGAGGTGACGCCCATGCCGCAGGAGACTCCCGCGAGCGCCCCCGACGAGGTGGCGCTCAAGCAGCTCTACAGCGACTTCGCCGCGCAGGGCCTGATGCCGCTGTGGACCCAGCGGGCCGGGCTGATGCCGCTGTCACCCGAGCCGGCCGCGGTGCCGTACCACTGGCCGTGGGTCGACGTGTACCCGCTCGCGGCCCGGGCCGGCGAGCTGGTGCCCGTGGGTCGCGGCGGCGAGCGCCGGGCCATCGCCTACGCCAACCCCGGTCTCGCGGGCGAGCCCTACGCCACGCCCACGCTGTGGGCCGCGGTGCAGTACCTGGGTCCCCAGGAGGTGGCGCCGGCCCACCGCCACACCCAGGGCGCCTTCCGCTTCGTGCTGGAGGGCGAGGGGGTGTGGACCGTGGTCGACGGCGACCCGGTGGCCATGCGCCGCGGCGACCTGCTGCTCACCGCCGCTTGGCGCTGGCACGAGCACCACAACACCGGCGACGCCCCCATGGCCTGGCTCGACGGCCTCGACATCCCGCTGGTGAGCGCGCTCGACGCCGGCTTCTTCGAGTTCGGCCCGGACGAGATCACCGACCGGTCGACACCGCACCGGTCCCGCTCCGAGCGACTGTGGGGCCATCCGGGCCTGCGACCGCTGGGCGCCGAGGTGCCGACCACCAGCCCGCTGGGCGCCTACCGCTGGGCCGACACCGACGCCGCGCTGGTCGCCCAGCTGGAGCTGGAGGACGAGGGCCAACCCGGGGTCGCCGGCCCCGGCCATGCCGCCGTGCGCTACACCAACCCCGCCACCGGCGCCGACGCCCTCACCACCCTGCGCATGGAGCTGCACCGGCTGCGGCCCGGCGCGCTCACCGGACGCACCCGCACGGTGGGCTCGTCGGTGTGGCAGGTGTTCGAGGGCGAAGGCTCGTTCGAGCTCGGCGATCGCACCGTCGAGGTCCGCCGGGGCGACGTGGTGGCCGTACCGTCGTGGTGCCCGGTCCGCATCCGGGCGACCGCGACACTTGATCTGTTCAGGTTCAGCGACGCCCCGGTGGTCGAGGCGCTCGGCCTGGCCCGCACCAGCAGCGAAGGAGACAGCGGATGAGATTGGCCACGATCAGGGACGGCGGTCGCACCCGCGCGGTCCGGGCCGACGGCGGCGAGGCCGTCGAGCTGCCCGCCGCGGACGTGCGTGAGGTCCTCGACCGCGAGGGCTGGCACGACTGGGCCGCGGCGGCCGATGGGCCTCGGCGTCCCCTCGCCGACCTCGACTTCGCCCCGCTGATCCCATCGCCCGACAAGATCCTGTGCGTCGGCCTGAACTACCGCTCGCACATCCAGGAGACGGGCCGGGAGCCGCCCGAGTTCCCCACGCTGTTCGCCAAGTTCCGCTCGGCGCTGATCGGGGCCAACGACGACATCATGCTGCCGGCGGCCTCGGGCAAGGTCGACTGGGAGGCCGAGCTGGCGGTGATCGTGGGCACCCGCGCCCGCCATGTGTCGCTCGCCGACGCCCCCGGGATCATCGCCGGGTACGCCGTGCTCAACGACGTGTCGATGCGGGATTGGCAGAACCGCACGCTCCAGTGGCTCCAGGGCAAGACCTGGGAGCACTCGACCCCGCTAGGGCCGTGGCTGGTCACCGCCGACGAGTCGCCCGGCCCCAGCCGGGAGATCGCCTGCGAGGTCGACGGCGAGCAGATGCAGAAGGCCGACACCGCCGACATGGTGTTCGACCCCGCCACGCTGGTGTCGTACATCTCGACGGTCCTGACGCTGGAGCCGGGCGACGTGATCGCCACCGGCACGCCCAGCGGCGTCGGCGCGGGACGGGGCCGCTTCCTGGCCGAAGGCAACGTCGTGGTGACCCGGATTGCCGGCCTGGGCGAGCAACGCAACGTCTGCCGTCGGGAGGCCACCGGCTGATGCCCGCGCCCCGCGAGTCGCTCGACTGGATGCGGGACGGAGAGGCCCGCGTCCTGGGTTTCGTCGCGCACATGGACGACGACGCCCTGGCCGCGCCCTCACAGCTGCCGGGCTGGAGCCGGGCCCACGTGGTCGGGCATCTGGCCCGCAACGCCGATGCCCTGCAGAACCTGGTGACCTGGGCGCGCACCGGCATCGAGACGCCCATGTACACCTCGGTGGAGCAACGGGCGGACGGCATCGAGGAGGCCGCGGGCCAGGACCCCGACACCCTGCGCTCCGACGTGGTGGCCGCCTCCGAGCGGCTGCTGGCCGCGCTCGACGCCCTCGAGGACGAGACGTGGGACGCACCCATCCGCACGGCCCGGGGCCGGCCCATCACCGCAGCCGAGGTCCCGTGGATGC
Organism: Acidimicrobiales bacterium; assembly: GCA_035649455.1. Classification (GTDB taxonomy): domain Bacteria; phylum Actinomycetota; class Acidimicrobiia; order Acidimicrobiales; family VFJN01; genus ZC4RG19. The sequence goes on along the minus strand of DASRJN010000498.1, from coordinate 7,192 downwards.
GGGTGCGGGAGAACTGGGTGCACGCCGTCGACCTGGGCACCGGGGCCACGTTCGCCGACATGCCGGCGGGCGCGGTCGACCGCCTGGTGGGCGAGGTCGCCGGCGGCCTGGCAGGCCGGGACGACTGCCCCGCGGTCACGCTCACGGCCACCGACCGGGACTCGGGCCGCAGCTGGAGCATCGGCCCCGAGGGCGCCAGGACGGAGGTGTCCGGCACTGCGGCTGAGCTGCTGGCCTGGCTGATCGGCCGGGAGCCGGACGGCTATCCGCCTGTCCCCGCATGGCTGTAGGTCGCGATCGGGACGGTGCGGGCCCCAGGTATCGGCGCACCGCTGGCGGCCGGTAGGACCGGCCTGGGGCCCGCACGCCCGTGACTTACACAGTACAGATGCCCGGCCGCCCGGCACCCAATCGTCATCCGTCTGGCACATAGTTGCGGACGCAAGCGGCGCGGCCGCTCAGCGTGGTCAACGCAGCAGGCGCTCGGCGTTGGCTCCGGTCACCGCGTCACGCTCCGCGGGCGTGAGGCCGGGCACCGCGTCGAGCAGCCCCAGCGGGTCGTCGACGCCCATGTCGAAGGGGAAGTCGGTGCCCAGCACCACCCGGCCGGCGCCGACCCGGTCGATCAGGTGGCGCAGGGTGACCGGGTCGTGGACGACCGTGTCGAACCACAGCTCGCGCAGGTACTCGCTCGGGAGCCGGGCGCAGGTGCGGCTGTCCTCCCGCACCCGGTGGGCGTGATCGGCCCGGCCGGTGTAGTACGGCAGGTAGCCGCCCCCGTGGGCCGCGCAGATGCGCAGGCCGGGGTGGCGATCGAGCACGCCCCCGAAGATCAGGTGGGACAGGGCGAGGGTCGTCTCGGTGGGGTTGCCCACCACGTTGTACAGGTAGGACCGGTTCAGCCGCTCACCCAGGGTGCAGCCCCACGGGTGGAGGAACAGCACCGCGCCCAGGGCCTCAGCCGCGGCCCACACCGGCGTGACACGGTCGTCCGACAGGTCCATGCCGTCGACGTGGGTGGAGATCATCGCCCCCCGCAGGCCGAGGTCCCGCACCGCGGTGGTCAGCTGCTCGGCCGCCAGGTCGGGGTGCTGCAGCGCGATCATGCCGAGGCCGACGAGCCGGTCCGGCGCCGCCGCCACGTGGCCGGCCACGCCCTCGTTGAGCACGCGGCACACCTCGGCCGCCAGGGCAGGTTCGGCCCAGTAGTGGTACTCGGTCGGCGCCGGGCTGACGACCTGCACGTCCAGGCCCATGCGATCCATGGCCGCCAGCCGGGCGTCGGGGTCGACCAGCTGCGGCCCCCACCCGCGGGCCAGCTCGGCGTTCAGAGCGGTCGAGGCCGGGCCCATGCCCGCGGCCTGGCGCTCTGCTTCCGCTCGCCGTCCCTCGTGCCCCTCGACCAGCGCCCACACCGCGGGCACCACGCAGTGGGCATGGACGTCGTAGCTGTAGGTCACGCCGAAGAGCTTGTCCGGCTACATGTAGTCCCGATAGTCGCGGGTGGCGTCCGGGTCGGTGCCGACCGGGTAGACCGGGCGCACCCGCTGCCGCTCCTGCTCGGACAGCTGCGACCGGCGACTCGACGACTGGCGGCAGCTGTAGACCTCGCCGAACAGCGGGTGCACGCACAACGGCTCCGACTCGGCCACGTGCAGGCTCCCCGGCCGGGTGTACTCGAACTCGCCGACGACGTAGCGGGCGGTGCTGTCGACCTCGACGACGCGGCCCAGGCAGCCGATCTCGATCAGCAGCCGTCGCGTCTCCTGGTAGTCGAGGCCGGTCACCTTGCGGATGCCCCGCCGGTTGTACACCCGGTGCAGCTCGGACTCGTCGACCACCAGGCCCACGTTGGGCAGGATGCGCTCGCAGCACACGTCGGCCTGGGGATGGACGCGGGCATAGGCGGCGATGATGTCGCCCACGATCGCGCTCTGGGCCCGGCGGACGCCCTCGACGACGGCCATGCGCGACACGGGGAACGGCGCCCGGGGGTCGACCGAGTGGGCCTCGAACACCTGGTTCATGACGGCGATGAGGTGCCGGGGCAGCAGCTGGGTGTGCCGCAGCAGGAAGCCTACGGAGTCCTCGTGCCCGCCGAAGGCGTTGACCACCTCGGCCGGCAGCACGGTGTCGACGAGCCGGCGGCTCTCCGGATAGCTGAGGTCGCCCGGGCCGTCGTCGGGCAGCTCGAGCCGTTCGAGCAGGTCGGGCTTGTGCAGGTGGCAATAGATCGCCAGCCGTGTGCCCACCAGGGTGATCAGCTCCCGGGCGCTCCAGTGGGCGATGACCGTGCTGTGGAAGTCCTTCACCGGGTTGGACGAGACCTTGGCCAGCACCTGCCACATCTCGGCCGGGAAGGCGAAGCGGATGTCGAAGGCCCGGGTGGGCAGCGTGCCGTCGCCGCCGATGAAGCGGAACAGCCCCTCGAAGGAGATGCGCTCGACCTGCTGGTACTCGGTGGTCGGAAGCTCGCCCGAGTAGCGCTCCAGCGAGTCGACGATCACGACGTAGCGCTCCGGCTGGGCGGCCAGGACCTCGGCGCCGGCGTCGATCGCCTCGGCCATGCTGAGGCCGTTGCCCTCGACCGAGTTGAGCAGCTCGCCGACGCTGCCGACGTGATCGAGGGTGTCGATCAGGATCCGCAGCCGGCGGAGGTACTGCGACACCGCGGCCCCGCTGTCGGCCGGCGGCGCGTGGCCGTTGCCGAGCGACAAGGCGAAGTCGCGGACCCGGCGGTACGCGGCCCGGCGTTGCTGGGGGCCGCGGGCGATGTCGGCCAGCACCGCCGACCAGGCGAGGTGGCGCCACAGCCGGGCCGTGTGCTCCGGGTACAGCTGCAGCTCCCGGCTCATGAGGCTCTTCACCACCTCGAACACGCCGCCGTAGATGTCGGCCGACGGGAGCTCGACGGCCACCACGCCCTCATGCAGTCGGGGAGCGGTGACGAAGGCGGTCTTGCCCGCGCCCTTCCGGCCGATGACGTACGGGGCCCCGCTGCTCTCGGCGTGGCGGTGGATGCGGTTGGTCGGGTCGTACAGCAGTCGGAGCAGGTCGATGCTGCCGGTGAACTGAGCGGCGTCGGGTGGGCCGCACGGCTGCTGGGGGGTGATGACCCGGCGCAGCAGGTCCAGGTCGGCATCAGCCAGCATCGAAGGGCTCCCTCCTCCGGCGCGCCCGAGGGTGCTCGATCCGCATCGCCCGGCCCAGCACGTCCGCGCCCTCGATCACGATCCTCGCTCCCGCCGCCGCCTGGGCGGCGGCTGCCGCGGTGGGATAGCGGCCCCCCACGCCCGCGAGGTCGAGGCGGCGGACGAGCTCCTCGCCCCGCCGGATCGCTTGGGGCTGGTCGTCGTAGACCGCGTTGCGCCCGCCGAGCCGCACGGTCCACCGCTCCACCACCACGGTGCTGCTACTGCCGTTGCGGCAGCGAGCCACCAGGGTGAAGGGCTTGGGCAGCACGGGGCTGCGCTCGGTGGCCAGCAGCTCGGCGTTGGTCACGCTCCGCCCGTCGCGTCGCCATCGCTCCCAGGCCGCACCGGCCGCGCCGGCGCCCTCCACCGACACCCACCCGCGCTGGCGCACCTCGGCCCGCCAGCGGGCCGCGGCCTCGCTCTCGTCCTGGGTGGCCAGATCGGGCTCGTCGATGAGGTTGACGACGTCGACGCCGAGCACCACCGCGTCGGTCAGGAGCCGCTGGGCCTCGTCCCGCTCGTCGGCCGCCCGCTGGAGCTCGTGCTCGGTCGCCTCGGTCTGGGCCCGGACCTGGCGCAGTCCGACGACTACCGCGGCGGGCAGCGCCACGAGGGTGGCGATCCCGCTGAACCACTCGGCCGCGGTGCCGCCGACCTCGGCCCGGTAGCCGGAGCCGGCCTGGACACCGAGGAGGTTGAGGATGGCGAGCAGCACCACCAGGACCAGGCACACGGCCACCGCCACGATGGCGGACGCGGGCCAGGGAGCACCCCTCGGGGCGCGCCGGGGCGTCGCATCGTCCGGGCGGCCGCCGGTCCCGTCCACCCAGCGAGGGTATGACGCCCCGCCCGGCCTGTCTACGAAAAGAAGCGACGCACGCACGTTGCGTGACGCCGGCGATCTGCTGTCAGGCGTCGAGGCCGAAGGCGGTGTGCAGGCTCTGCACCGCCGTCTCGATCTGGTCCTCGCGCACCACGCACGACGTGCGGATGGCCGAGGTCGAGATCATCTCGATGTTCACGCCCTGGCGCGCCAGGACTTCGAACATGGTGGCGGCGACGCCGGGGTTCGACTTCATCCCCGCCCCGATGATGCTCACGCGCGCGATGTCCCGGTCCGACGACACGCCGGTGGCGCCGATCTCGCCCGCCAGCCGCCGGCACACGTCGGTGCCGTTCTCCAGGTCGTTGCGGGGCACGGTGAAGGAGATGTCGGTCACCCCGTGGTCGCTCACGTTCTGGACGATCATGTCCACGTTCACGTCCACGTCGGCCAGCTCGCGGAACAGCCGCGCCGCGATGCCCGGGTGGTCGGGCACGCCGGACACGGTCACCTTGGCCTCGCTCACGTCGTGGGTGACGGCGGAGACGATCGCCTGCTCCATTGATGCATCCTCCTCGAGTACCCAGGTGCCCGGCTCCCACGTGAAGGCCGAGCGGACGTGCAGCGTGACCCCCCAGCGCCGGGCGTACTCCACCGAGCGCATGGCCGGCTTGGGGCAGCCGGTGGCGGTCATCTCCAGCAGCTCTTCGAACGAGATCGACCCCAGTCGGTGCGCCCCGGGCACCAGGCGGGGATCGGCGGTGAACACGCCGGACACGTCGGTGTAGAGCTCGCAGGCGTCGCCGTCCAGGGCGTGGCACAGCGCCACCGCGGTGGTGTCGGAGCCACCGCGGCCGAGGAACGTGACGTCGTGGTCGGTGGACACGCCCTGCGCGCCGCCCACCACCGGCACCCGGCCGGCGTCGAGCGCCTTGCGCAGCCGGTCCGGCCGCAGCTCGACGATCTTGGCGTTGGTGTGGTTGGTGTCGGTGACGAACCCGGCCTGGCTGCCGGTGAAGCTGTCGGCCGGGACGCCGAGCGAGTGGAGGGCCATGCACAGCAGCGCCATGGCCTTGCGCTCGCCCGCGGTGATGAGCATGTCCATCTCCCGGCCGGGGCGCACCTCGGACACGTCCCCGGCCAGGCGGATCAGCTCGTCGGTTTCCTTGCCCATGGCGCTGACCACCACCACGACCTCGTTGCCGTGGCGGACGGTGCGCGCGACATGGTCTGCGACCTCGCGGATGCGCTCGGGATCGGCAACCGACGTCCCGCCGAACTTCTGTACGACCAGGGGCACGGCCTGCAACGCTACCGGCGCGGGGGCGCGACGAACGAACCCCTTCCCGGAGAAGGAAAGCCTTCCCAGCGCCCGCCAGGTGCGCCGTCGTCGACGCTACGACAAGGTCGAGGGGCTCTCGACGAGAGCCCCCCAGGCTTCGAGCCTGGTGACCGCGTCCGCTATGTCGGTTTGCAGCAACGCACAGATCGCCCGCAGGTCATCGCGGCGGATCGTCAGCACTCGGCCGTTGTAGTCACCGCGCTCGACGATGATCGACCGGACGAACCGCTGCACGGGTGCCGCCTCGGGCACCCGGTTGAGTGCCTCCAAGTCGAGGACGAGCTTCGGCGGGCCCTCGTGCGTCGACGTCTGCTCGCCAAGCAGCACCGACACGGGCACGTCGTAGAACTCGGCCAGCTCGTGGAGACGAGGCAAGCTGAGGGTTCGGAAACCGCGTTCGTATGCACCGATGGCCGACGCGCTCCACCGACCCGACGACTGGCGTTCGACATCGTCGAGCGACATGCGCCGGGCCTTGCGCAGAGAGCGCAGCCTGCGACCTACTTCGAGCGTCACGCTCGTAGGGGTCGTGTCTTCTTCTTCTTGGTTGTTGTTCATCTGGTTCTCGTTGTGATCTCGGTCACTAGGGAACCGCCTCGGGATTGATTCTCGCACGTCCCGTCCCGAAGAGTGCAGTTCAGAGCCGCCAGAGTGGTGCCACGACCTGCCCGAATGTCCTCTGCGGTAGCCGTGTGGCTACGCTCGCGCCTTCGTGGCAACCGATAAGCGTGAGCGTCAGAGATCAGCCCGGCTGGACAAAATGGTCGCCGAGCACACCGCCGCCCGGCGGTCTCGAACCCGGCGCACGGCCCTCAGGGTGGGCGTCGCCGCAGTGCTCGTCCTCGCCGTCCTCTTCGGCGTCTCGAAGCTGATGGGGAACGACGACGGCTCGGACACGGCTACGTCCGGGACGACGGAGACGACGGGTGCGGAGGCGCCGGAAGACCCCAACATCACGGCCCTGCCCGACGAGTTCACCAACCCGGAGCTGGCGGCCGAGGTCGAGGGCCGGGGCGCGCCGACCCCGACGCCGCCGCCCGCGGACACGGCGGCCGACGCGCTGGAGACGACCACGCTGATCGAGGGCGAGGGCGACGGCGCCGAGGCGGACCAGATCCTCACCGTGCACTACATCGGCTACCTACCCGACGGCACCGTGTTCGACCAGTCGTGGGACGGGCCTCAGCCCTTCACCTTCCAGCTGGGCGCGGGCAAGGTCATCCCCGGCTGGGACAACGGCCTCGTGGGGGCCAAGATCGGCGAGCGCCGGCACCTCGTGATCGGCGCCGACAACGGCTACGGCGCGGCCGGTAGCGGGGGCACGATCCCGCCGAACTCGCCGCTCGGCTTCGACGTCGACATCGTCGACATCCAGCCCGCGCCGTAGGCGCTAACTCGGCAGCGCCGCCAGGTCCGCCTGGTGGCCGTCCCGCCACACGCTCACGGAGCCGACCCCGGCGGCGCGCCACGTGCCGTCGGGGTCCCGGATCAGCGCGGTGCGCTCGTCCACCTCGGCCAGCGCTACCCCCGCCGGGGTGAGCTGCAGGGTGCGGTGGAGCTTGTCCTCCGACCACGTGTCGGCCCGGGGGACCATGGCGACCTGCGCCAGCAGCCCCAGGCCGAGCGTGAACGCCCCGCCGCGAGGGTCGACCGCGGGGTCGCACAGCACCATGGCTCCGGCGCCCGAGCCGGCGAGCACGGTGCCGCCCTGCCAGGCCGCGACCAGCGCGTCCCACAGCGGGCTGTGCATGAGCACCGAGCGCAGATGCATGGGCGAGCCGTCGGCCAGGTAGACGAAGCGCGAGTCGTGCACCGCGGCCACGTTGGCCTCGT
>DASRJN010000497.1:0-13509 GCA_035649455.1 Acidimicrobiales bacterium | reverse complement strand
CATCGTGATGGTCACCCACGACCCCACCGCCGCGGCCCACGCCCACCACGTGCTGTTCCTGGCGGACGGTCGGATCGTGGGCGAGATGGCCCAGCCCAGCCCCGATGCGGTGCTCGACCGCATCAAGCGCCTGGACGTCCGTTAATGGGCATCGTCGCGAAGCTGTCGCGGCGGGACCTGCGCGCCCACGCCGGCCGCTACATGCTCACGTTCCTGGCGGTGGCCATCGGCGTCGGCTTCGTGGCCGGGGTGGTGACCCTCACCGACACGATCAGCCGCACGTTCGACGACATGTTCCGGGGCTACAACGCCGGGACCGACGTGGCCGTGCGAGGCGAGGGCCAGTTCGAGCTGGGACCGGAGTTCGGCGGCGGTGTGGCTCGGCCCCGGATCGACGCCGGGCTGGTGGACGACGTGGCCGGGCTGCCGGGGGTGGCCGCGGCCGAGGGCTACGTCCAGGGCTACACCCGTCCCATCGCCGCCGACGGCCAGCCCTATGGCAACCCGACGTTCGGGGCTCCCACCATCGGCACCAACTGGGGCGAGGTCGCCGCGCTCAACCCGTTCCGGTTGGTCGAGGGGCGCGAGCCACGGGCGACCGGCGAGGTCGCCTTCGACCAGCGCACGGCCGACCGGACCGGCTACTCGCTCGGCGACACTGTGACGTTCCAGACCCAGATCGGGGTGCAGGAGGCCACGCTGGTCGGCATCGCCCGCTTCGGCACGGCCGACAGCCCGGCCGGCACGTCCGTGACCCTGTTCGACGCCGACACCGCGCAGGCGCTGCTGGCCGAGCCCGGCCAGGTGGACATGGTGGCCATCGACGCCGAGGAGGGTGTGAGCCAGGCCGGGCTGCGGGACACCGTGGCCGGCGCCCTGGACGGCCAGCAGGTGGACGTCGTCACCGGCGAGACCCTCGTGCGCGAGACCCAGGCCGCGGCCCGCACGACCTTCACGGGCATCCGCACGTTCCTGCTGGTGTTCGCCCTGATCTCGGTGTTGGTGGGCTCGTTCGTGATCTACACCAGCTTCTCGTTCATCGTGGCGCAGCGGCAGCGCCAGGTGGCCCTGCTGCGGGCGCTGGGGGCGAGCCGGCGCCAGATCCTCGGGGCCGTCGTGGTCGAGTCGGTGCTGGTCGGCGTGCTGGCGTCGCTCGTCGGCTACGCCGTCGGCGTCTCCCTGGCCGCGGGCCTGGCCGGCTCGTTCGTGCCCGGCGCCGAGGCCGTCATCCAGGCCCGCACCCTGGCGGTGGCGCTGGGCGTGGGCACGGTGGTGACCCTGGCCTCGGCGGTCTTCCCCGCGGCCCGCGCCTCGCGGGTCCCGCCCGTGGCCGCCATGCGGGACGTGGCCATCGACACCAGCCATCTGTCCCGCGTGCGGTGGGGCGTGGCCCTGGCCCTGGGTGTGGAGGGCACGGCCACGCTGGTGATGGGGGCGTCCGGTGGCGAGATGGCCGGCCAGTCGTCGCTCCGGCTGTCGGGCCTGGGGATGCTCGGCGTGTTCGTGGCGCTGATCGTGCTGGCACCGGTGGTGGCCCGGCCCGCGGCACTGGCGCTCGGCCGGGCCCTGCCCGTGGTGCGGGGCGTGGTGGGCCGGCTCGCGCAGCAGAACGCAGCCCGCAACCCGCGGCGGACGGGCTCGACCGGGTCGGCTCTGATGATCGGCCTCGGCACCGTCTCGCTGTTCCTGGTGGTCAACGCCTCGCTGCGGGCCTCGCTGGACGACACCGTCGACAACCAGTTCGAGGGCGACGTGGTGATCGACAGCGGCGGCAACTTCGTCAGCGGCGGGCTGCCGGGCGACATCGCGGCGGCGGTCAACGCCCTGCCCGAGGTGGACGCGGCCACCGGCGTGCGCTTCGGCTTCGCCCAGATCGCGGGCACGCCCCACGGCCTGCGGGCCATCGACCCCGACACCGGCTTCGACCTGTTCCCCATCGAGGTGGCGGACGGCGACGTGTCCGGCCTCGACGCCGACGGGATCGCGGTGTTCGAGGGGATCGCCGAGGAACGGGACTGGCAGGTGGGCGACGAGATCCCCGTGACCTTCGGCGACACCGGCGAGGTCCCCTTCACGGTGGCCGCCCTGCTGGCCCGCCGCGACCTGACCGGTCCGTTCGTGATGGGCGTGGACGCCTTCGACGCCAACCTGCCCGACGTGGGCGACGCCCAGATCTGGGTGCGGCTGGCCGACGGCGTGACCGTGGACGAGGCCCGCCCCGACCTGGAGTCGGTCGTGGCCTCGTTCCCGTCCGCCGAAGTGCAGGACCTCGACGAGTTCAAGGCGGCCATGAAGGGCCAGTACGACATCATCCTCGTCCTGGTCAACGCCCTGCTGACGCTGACCATCGTCATCGCCATGATCGGCATCGTGAACGCGCTGATCCTGTCGGTGGTGGAGCGCACCCGGGAGATCGGCCTCACCCGCGCGGTGGGCGCCACCCGGGCTCAGGTGCGGTCGGCCATCCGCTGGGAGGCGCTGATCATCGCCGCCTTCGGCCTCGTGGGAGCGTTGGGCGTGGGCGTGGGATTCGGCTGGGTGCTGGTCCACGCCCTGTCGGAGGAGGGCTTCCGGGTGTTCGCCGTCCCCGCCGCCCAGCTCGCCGCCTTCGCCGCGGTGACGGCGGCACTGACCCTGGCGGCCTCGGTGCTGCCGGCGGCCTGGGCGGGGCGCCGCCGGGTCCTTTCCGCCATCGCCGATACCTGATCACATGGGGTCATGGCGCTCGACCCCGCGGCCCTGCCCCCCGAGGCGCTCGTGTTCGTCGGGGAGCGTCACCTCGCCACCCTCACGACCTTGCGACCCGACGGCAGCCCGCACTCGACACCCGTCGGCTTCACGTGGGATCCGAGCAGCGGGCTGGTGCGCATCATCTCCTGGGCTACGTCGCGCAAGGCGCGGAACCTGGCCGGGGGCGGTCGGGCTAGCGTCTGCCAGGTGGACGGCGGGCGCTGGCTGACCTTCGAGGGCCCGGCGCAGGTGACCGACGATCCCGCCCGGGTGGCCGAGGCCGTCCGGCGCTACGCCCAGCGCTACCGGCAGCCGGGTGAGCGGCACGACCGGGTCGCCATCGAGATCACCGTCGACCGCGTGCTGGGGCGGGCGTGATGGCCGGCTACTCGGGGACCCCGCTGGCCCGCAAGCTGGGGATCGCCGAGGGGGATCGGGTGGGCCTGCTGGCCGCACCCGACGGGTTCGCCCTCCCCGACCTGCCCGATGGCGTGGAGGTGCGCACGCAGGCGCGGGGGCGGTTCGGGGTCATCGTGTCGTTCCACACCGAGCGGCGCGACCTCGAGCGGCGGCTGCCGTCGCTGATGAAGGCACTGGAGGTCGACGGGGGCCTGTGGATCGCCTGGCCCAAGAAGGCGTCCGGGCTGGCCACCGACATCACCGAGAACACCGTGCGGGACGTGGCCCTGCCCACCGGCCTGGTCGACAACAAGGTATGCGCCATCGACGACACCTGGTCCGGCCTGCGCCTGGTGCTCCGTCGCGAGCTGCGGCCCGGCCGGACGAGCGCGGCGGGCTAGCGCGGGCGGTCGCGGCCGTCCGGCCCGAGGATGATGCGGGGGCCGCGGTCCCAGGTCAGGTAGCCCCAGAGCCAGTTGAGCAGCACCGACAGGCGGTTGCGCAGCCCGGCCAGGTAGAGCAGGTGCAGGCCCAGCCAGGCGAACCAGGCGACGGTCCCCCGCAGATGGATCCGGCCCGGCAGCTCGGCCACCGCCGAGCGCCGGCCGATCGTGGCCATGGTGCCCCTGTCCCGGAACCGGAACGGCTGGGTGGGCTTGCCCTCCAGCAACCGGCCGATCTGGTGGGCCACGTGGCCACCCGACTGCATCGCCACCGGCGCCAGCTGGGGCAGCGCTCCCCCGCCGCGCGGGCTCGGCGCGGCGGCCACGTCGCCGATGGCCCAGATGCCGTCGTGGCCGGGTACGGCCAGATCCGGGCCCACCTCGACGCGGCCGCCCCGCGCGGTGGGGAGGCCCAGGGCCTCGGCCAGCGGGTGGGCCCGCACGCCCGCGGCCCAGATGACCGTCCGGGTGGGCAGGACCTCGCCCGAGGCGAAGCGGACCTCGTCGGGCGTGACCGCCGCGACCGTCTCGTCCAGGCGCACCTCGACCTGCCGGGCGCGCAGGGTGTCGAGCGCGGCCCGCTGGTTCGACGGCGAGAACGGGGCCAGCAGACTGTCCCGGGCCTCGACCAGGATCACCCGGGCCCGCGCCACGGGGATGGTCGGGTAGTCCTCCCGGAACACCACCGAGAACAGCTCGGCCAGCGCGCCCGCGGTCTCGACCCCGGTCGGGCCGCCACCCACGACCACGAAGGTGAGCTCGCCCTCGTCCACCACGGCGGGGTCGGCGTCGGCCACCTCGAAGCGCTCGATCACGTGGTTCCGCAGGCGGACCGCGTCCTCCAGCGTGTACAGCGGGATGGCGTTCTCGGCCGCGCCCGGGACACCGAACCACGTCGCCACCGCGCCCACCGCCAGGATCAGGTGGTCGTAGGCCACCTCGCGCCGGTCGGCGAGGCACACCACCTTGCGCTCGCGGTCGAGGCCGACGACCTCGCCGCGCCGCACATGCAGGTTGTGCTGGCGGTGGAACAGGCCGCGCACGGGGTGGGCCACGTCGGTGGCGTTCAGCCCCGCCGTGGCGACCTGGTAGAGCAGCGGCTGGAACGTGGTGAAGTTCTGGCGGTCGATGAGCGTCACCTCGACCGGCAGCTTGTCCAGACCCCGGGCCGCGGCCAGTCCCCCGAACCCGGCGCCCACGATCACGACGTGCGGTCGGACACCCATGCCTCGGACCTCCTCGCCTCACCGGTCCCTCGTGAAACTTTTCACTAATCACTCTATCGGCGGCGCCTGACACCGCGGGCACCAGTAAGTGCTCCGCGCCTGGGGGCCCTGGCGCCGCCGCTTGACGGGCGTTCCGCACCGGGGGCACGGGCGCCCCGCCCGCCCGTACACGGCGTGGCCCGGATGGGAACGCAGGTTGCGGTGGGCGGCGGCATAGAGGCGGCGGCGGGCCTCGTCCGGCACCTTGGCCACCGCGGTGAACGGATCGATGCCGCAGGCGAAGCAAGCCTCGCTCTTGTGCATGTTGCCGATCCCCGCCGCGATGCGCTGGTCCATCAGCACATCGCCGATCTCGTCCTCGGGTTGCGTCAAGGCCGCGAACCGGTGCAGGACGGCGTCGAGGTCGACCTCGGGCTCGCACAGGTCGGGTCCGAGGCGGGCCAGCGCCGCCGGCGTGCCCGCGTTGCGATGGAACGTCTCCACCACAGGCGCGGCGAAGCACACCGCGCACCAGCCATCGTCGGTCTCCACCACCGCCCGGGCGTACTGCGGCCCCCGCTGCCAGCGCTGGCCGGTGCGGTACAGGTGCCACATGCCGTTCATGCGCAGGTGGGTGCGCAGCGTGAGCCCGCTGCCGAAGTCGATCAGCAGGTGCTTGCCCTGGGCGTGGACCGCCTCGATGGCGTCGCCCGGTCGCGGCCGGTCGCCGCGCAGCCGGGGCGCCTCGAAGCGGGCGAGCCGCTTGCCCGCCAGGGCCGGCCGCAGCCGATCGGCGATGCGGTGCAGGGTGTCGCCCTCGGGCACGGCGGCCGCCGGTCAGCTCGCGACGTCGTCGACCGGATCGCGGGGGAAGCTGACGACGTCGGCATCGGGGCCGAACGTGCGCCGGTAGGCCACGGGCGTGGTGCCCACGATCCGCCGGAAGTGCACCCGCAAAGCGGTGGCGGTGCCGAACCCGCAGCGCTGCGACACCCGCTCGACCGGCAGCTCCGTCGTCTCCAGCAGCCGCTGGGCGTGCAGGACCCGCTGGCGCAGCAGCCACTGCATGGGCGTGGTGCCGGTGGCGGCCCGGAAGCGCCGGGCAAAGCTGCGGGGGCTGAGCAGCGCCCGCACCGCCAGGTCCTCGACCGTCAGCGGCTGGTCCAGGTGCTCCAGCGCCCAGTCCAGCACGCGGGCGATGGGATCGTCGGAGCACACGTCGGGCAGCGGCGCGTCCACGAACTGGGCCTGCCCGCCGTCGCGCTGGGGCGCCACCACCATGCGGCGGGCCACCTTGTTGGCCACCTCGGCGCCGTGGTCGAGCCGCACGATGTGCAGGCACAGGTCGATGCCCGCCGCGGTGCCCGCCGAGGTGAAGATGCCGTGGCCCGCGTCCACGAACAGCACGTCGGGGTGGACGTCGATCTCGGGGTAGCGCTTGGCCAGGTCGGCCGCCCACATCCAGTGGGTCGTCGCCCGCCGGCCGTCGAGCAGCCCGGTCTGGGCGAGCAGGAAGGCGCCGGTGCACACGCTCACCAGCCGGGCACCGCGCTCGTGCGCCGCCCGCAGCCGGTCGAGCAGCTCGGGCGGCGCCGCCATGAACGGCTGCGGCCACACCGGCACGATGATCGTCTCGGCCTCGTCGAGGTCTTCGAGTGTGTAGGGCGACGTGATCGACCACCCGCCGCCGGACACCGGGATGGTGGTGTCGAACGCCCCGATCACCCGGAAGCGGTACCACGGGTCCGCGTACTCCGACCGGTCGATGCCGAACACCTCGTGCGCCACGCCGAGCTCGAACGCGGCCACGTGCGAGCCCACCAGCGCGGCCACCAGGTGGCCCCGCGCCTCACGCCCCACCGACCTGGAACGTTCTACGGGTGGCATGTCAGACAGTTTGGCAGGATTCTTGCGGATATGCGCAGTCCTGCCACTCGTCAATGGAGCGGGTTCGACGGAGGATTGGTCCATGTTCACTGTGCATTGCCCCCGACACGGCAGCGAGGTGCTGCTGAACGAGCGGCGCATCGTCGCCCTCGAGCCCGACGACGGCCGCCTGACGGTCCGTTGGGTGTGCTGGTGCGGCTATCAGGGCTCGCACCGCACCGGCCGGGCTCGGCGCCAGACGGCGATCATCTGACCTCACGGGCCGGACCTCCGGCGCATGACCAGCCCGCGGTAGCCGTCGGCGAAGCCGGCGACCCGCAGGGCATCAGCGAAGGGGGACGTGCGGACCGGATCGCCGTCCACCGTCTGCACCTCGTGTGAACGCACCCGGCCCTCCTCGACCCGCCGGGCCAGCGCCCCCGGCCAGTCGGGATGGTCGGCAGCCGCCGGGAACGTCCACAGCGATCGGCCGCCGCGCTCGACGAACACCACCGGTTCGCCCTCCGCCAGCACGACCAGCGCGCCCGCGGCGCGGGCCGGACGGCCGCCGGTCTGGGGCCAGGGCAGCGCCGCGCCGTACGGCTGGGCGGGATCGGTGGCGGCCAGCACCACCGCCGGTCCCGGCTCGCGGCGCCCGCCGCCCTCGCTCGCCGGCCGGGCCGCCCGCAGGCGATCGACCGCCCCGGGCAGGGCGAACTGGGCGGCGCCCAGCCCGGCCACGAAGTAGCCGCGGCGGATGCGGCCCTTCTCCTCCAGCGCCCGCAGCACCGGGTACACCCCGGCGAATCCGCCTTCGGTGCCCTCCCCCAGCGCCGCCTCCCGCGTGAGCACGCCGTAGCGCTCGACCAGCTGGGCCGCCCGGGCGTGCGCCAGCTCGGTGGGCGAGGGACGCGGGTCGAGCAGCGGCGCCACCAGGGACCAGCGCCCGGCCGCCGACGGCGGACCGAGCCGGGTCAGGCGCCCGACCGCCGGGCGCCGCCGGCCGGCTGCCTTGCGGACCTTGCCGCCCACGAACGATCGCAGCGGAGCCAGCGAGTCGTTGGTGACCATGCCCGCCCACACCAGGTCCCACAGCGCGGCCAGCACGCTGGCGTCGTCGTAGGGCAGGTCGGCCTGCTGCACCGCCACGACCAGGTCGCTCCAGAACGACGCGCCCCGCTGCTCCAGGCGGTCGAGCAGGGCCCGATGGACGGCACCGTCGGGCAGCTCGTCCGCCTCGGAGGCCGACGGCACCAGCAGCCCGGCCTGGTCGCGGAACACCAGCCGCACCCGCCCGTCGGTGGCCCCGATGGGCCCCGCTCCCACCCACACCAGTTCGCCCGCGGTGCACAGGG
Organism: Acidimicrobiales bacterium; assembly: GCA_035649455.1. GTDB lineage: Bacteria > Actinomycetota > Acidimicrobiia > Acidimicrobiales > VFJN01 > ZC4RG19. The sequence continues at coordinate 5,511 of DASRJN010000497.1, read as the reverse complement.
CGTCGAGGTCCGCGGCGCGGTACTCGCTCAGCCGGGCGGGCAGGATCTCCGCCTCCAGCACCGAGGCCGGCAGCGGTGCGCCCTGGAGCTGGCCCAGCACATCGACCAGCGCGTCGACGCCGTGGCGGGAGGTGCCCAGCCCGTGCCACTCGCCCAGGAACCGGGCCAGCGTGGCGCCGTCGACCGGCTCGACCTCGTGGCGCAACCGGGCCAGCGAGCGCCGGCGCAGCTGGCGCAGCACGTCGACGTCGCACCACTCGCGCTCGATGCCGTCGGGGCGGAACTCGCCCTGCACCACCCGGCCCGCCCCCACCAGCGCGCCCAGGGCGGCCGCCGCCCGCTCGGCGGTGACGCCGTAGCGGCCCGCCACCTGGGCGGTGGTGAACGGACCGTGGGTGCGGGCGAACCGGCCGACCAGGTCGACCAGCGGCGCCTCCACGGAATCGGTGAAGACCGTCGGCAGCCCCACGGGCACGGCGACCCCGAGGGCGTCGCGCAGCCGCCCGGCATCTTCGGCGGCCGCCACCCGCTCGTCCCCGGCGACATGGGCGACGAACGCCCGCCGCTCGGCCACCAGCGCGGCGACCCAGGCGGCGGCCTGATCACCCTCGCTGCGCGCATCGAGCTCGGCCACCGACAGCGGGCCCAGCCGTCGCAACAGGTCGTGGGCCTCGTCGGGATCGCGGGCGCGGCGGCCCTCGACCAGCGACTGCAGCTCCAGCTCCAGGTCGGCCAGCGCGCCCGCATCGAGCAGCTCGCGCAGCTCGTCTGCGCCGAGCAGGTCGTCCAGCAGGTCGCGGTCCAGGGCGAGCGCGGCCGCCCGCCGCTCGGCCAGCGGGGCGTCGCCCTCGTACATGTAGACCGCGATCCAGCCGAACAGCAGCGACTGGGCGAAGGGCGAGGCGTGGGGCGTCTCGACCTCGACCACCCGCAGCTTCCGGGAGCGGATGTCGCCCAGCACCTCGCGCAGCGCCGGCAGGTCGAAGACGTCGTTCAGGCACTCGCGGGTGGCTTCCAGGAGGATCGGGAAGCTGGGGTAGCGGCCCGCCACCGCCAATAGGTCGGCCGAGCGCTGGCGCTGCTGCCACAGCGGCGTCCGCCGGTCGGGCCGGCGCCGGGGCAGCAACAGCGCGCGGGCCGCGGCCTCCCGGAACCGGCTGGCGAACAGGGCCGTGCCCGGCAGCTCGGCGACGACGATGTCGGCTGCCTCCTCGGGGTCGACGGTGAGGGCGTCGCTGCCGATGCCCGCGTCGTCCAGCGCCTCCGGCAGCCGGATGGCGATGCCGTCGTCGCTCCAGATCATCTCGACCTCGACACCCCAGCGCTCGGCCAGCCGGGCCTTGATGGCCATGCCCCACGGGGCGTGGACCTGGGCGCCGAACGACGACAGGATGCACACCCGCCAGTCGCCGATCTCGTCTCGGAAGCGCTCGACCACGATGGTGCGGTCGTCGGGCACGGCGCCGGTGGCGTCGCCCTGCTCGTCGAGGTAGGCGACCAGGTTGGCCGCGGCGCTCTCATCGAGCCCATGGGTCGTGCGCAAGCGCTCGACCGCCTCGGCCGCGGGTTGGCTCCGCAGCTCGCGCACGAGCGCCCCCAGGGCCCGGCCCAGCTCCAGCGGGCGGCCCGGGCGGTCGCCGTGCCAGAACGGCATCTTGCCCGGCTGGCCCGGCGCCGGGGTGACGACCACCCGGTCGTGGGTGATCTCCTCGATGCGCCAGGTGGTGGCGCCCAGCAGGAAGGTCTCGCCTTCCCGGCTCTCGTAGACCATCTCCTCGTCCAGCTCGCCCACCCGGGCGCCGTCGGGCAGGAACACACCGAACAGGCCCCGGTCGGGGATGGTGCCCGGGTTGGTCACGGCCAGCCGCTGGGCCCCGGCGCGCCCCCGCACGACGCCCTCGACCCGGTCCCACACGACGCGGGGCCGCAGCTCGGCGAAGTCGTCGGACGGGTAGCGGCCGGAGAGCAGGTCGAGCACGCTGTCGAGTACCTCGTCGGACAGCTCGGCGAACGGTGCCGCCCGCCGCACGAGCGCGGCCAGCTCGTCGACCTTCCAGTCGTCCAGGGCGACCATGGCCACGATCTGCTGGCAGAGGACGTCGAGCGGGTTGCGCGGGTAGCGGGTGGACTCGATGAGCCCGTCGTGCATGCGCTGCACGACGACCGCCGCCTCCAGCAGGTCGTGGCGGTGCTTGGGGAACAGCTTGCCCCGGCTGGGCTCGCCCACCTGGTGACCGGCGCGGCCGATGCGTTGCAGGCCCCGGCTGACGGCACCGGGCGACTCGACCTGGACCACCAGGTCGACCGCGCCCATGTCGATGCCCAGCTCGAGGCTGGACGTCGCCACCAGGCCGCGCAGCCGCCCGGTCTTGAGGTCGTCCTCGATCTGCAGCCGGCGCTCGCGGGACAGCGAGCCGTGGTGGGCCTTCACCAGCTCTTCGACGCCCGCGGGCGGGGAGGTGCCGTCCTGCTCGCCCGAGCGGTTCTCGCCCTCGTGCCACAGCTCGTTGAGCCGGGTGGCCAGGCGCTCGGACAGGCGGCGGGCGTTGACGAAGATGAGCGTCGAGCGGTGGGACTGCACCAGCTCCAGCAGGCGGGGGTGGATGGCGGGCCAGATGGACCGGCGCGCCGGCGGGGCCGCGGCGTTGCCGGTCGCGGGCTCGCCCTGGATCACCTGGCCCAGCTCGCCCATGTCGTCCACGGGCACCACGACCTCGACGTCGAGCTCCTTGCGGACCCCCGCGTCCACGATGGTGACGGGCCGAGGGCGGCGACCGGCCCCGGTGTCCTCGCTGCCGCCCAGGAAGCGGCCCACCACGTCGAGCGGCCGCTGGGTGGCGGACAGGCCGATGCGCTGCGGGGGCGCCTCGCACTCGTGGGCGAGCCGTTCGAGGGACAGGGCGAGGTGGGCACCCCGCTTGGTGGGGACCAGCGAATGGATCTCGTCGACGATGACCGCCTCGACCCCGCGGAGCGTCTCGCGCGCTTGCGACGTGAGCATGAGGTAGAGCGACTCGGGCGTGGTGATGAGGATGTCGGGCGGGGTGCGCAGCATCTGGCGGCGCACGTCGGCCGGCGTGTCGCCCGTGCGCAGCCCCACGCTGGGCTCGCGGAAGTCCTCGCCCAGGCGCTCGGCCGCGGCCCGGATGCCGGCGATGGGAGCCCGCAGGTTCTTGTCGACGTCGACCGCGAGGGCCCGGAGCGGGGACACGTACACGATGCGGGTGCCTTCGGGCGCCCCGGCCGGACGCTCGCCCCGCACCAGCCGGTCGATGCCCCACAGGAAGGCGGCCAGGGTCTTGCCCGAGCCGGTGGGGGCCAGGATCAGCGTGTGGTCGCCCTCGGCGATGGCCGGCCACCCCTGGCTCTGCGCGGGCGTGGGCGCGGGGAAGCTCGACTCGAACCAGGCCCGGACGGCCGGCGAGAACAAGGAGGTCACCACGCCCTTTCACCGTACCGAGGGGCTGTGACAATCAAGCCGCACGAGGCCTACGGTGCGTAGCACCTCCCGGACGCGAAGAACGGGACCCGATCTCCGGATCCCGTTCGGACAGGACAGCCAGGGGGGCGGGGCGGGCGGGCGGACAGGCACCCCGCCCCCAGCTGGCCTGTGCAACCACGCTACCCCACCTTGCCGCTGGACAAACACCGGCAAACCAAAGTTTGGGAAATTCTCTGCTGACGACGGTGTCAATTCGGCCTTCGAGCGCCGGGCCCCGACGCCAAGTCCCAGGCGATGGTCGTAGTCTGGTGGCCGTGGCCGAGTACCAGACCCCCGAGTTCCACCCGGCATTCGAGGAGTACTGCGAGGCCATCTGGGAGCTCAAGGAAGACGAGGTCGCGGTCATCCAGGCCCGGGTGGCCGAGCGGCTGGGCGTGTCCCGGCCGGCCGTGTCCGAGATGATCAAGCGCATGCATGCCGAGGGGTTCGTGGCCCTCGACGGCAGCGCCATCAACCTCACCGACGACGGGCTCCGGCTGGCCGAGCAGGTCGTGCGCCGGCACCGTCTGGCCGAGCGGCTGCTCACCGACATCCTGGGGCTGTCCTGGGCCGACGCCCACATCGAGGCGGGCAAGTGGGAGCACGTCATCTCCGAGCCCGTCGAGCTGGCGATCAACCGCCTGCTCAAGAACCCGACCACCTGCCCGCACGGCAACCCCATCCCCGGCTCCAGCTACGCGGCGCCCGACCTGGTGGCGCTGTCGGAGATCCCGGTCGGAGAAAGCTTCACCGTCACCCGCATCCCCGAGGAGCTCGAGTTCACGCCGGGCCTGCTGGAGTTCCTGGAGGACGCGGCGGTGCAGCCCGGCCACAGCGGCATCGTCACCGCGGTGTCGCCCGACGGCACCGCCACCGTGGAGATCGAGGGGCGCCACGTCGGCATCGGGTCGTTCGCCGCCACCCGCATCCTGGTCACGCGGGGACCGGCTCGCGAGGCCGAGGTGGAGCCGGCTGCGGCGGCGACGGCGAGCGCGCGGACCTGACGGCGACCACTGCCGCCACCGCGAGCACCGCCAGCCACACCGCCTGCAGCACCCAGTCGTCGACGGACGGGTGGCGGTAGTCGGGCAGGACCGCCCGCCAGGCGCGGTAGAGCGGGTTGGCGGTCTGCTCGAAGTCCACGATCAGCGTGCGGCGGCCGGTCAGGACCTCCACCACCAACCAGGTCCAGGCCACGATGCCGAACGCCGCGGTGGCCGCCACCAGGCTGCGGACCACGCGTGACCGGGCCGCCCACCAGGCGACCGCGAGCACCAGGCACGGCACCACCACCACGACCTGGCGGCCCGGCCACCACCACCCGTGCATGGTGAGCGCCACCCACGTGGCGGTGGCCCAGCCGGCGGCGAGGGGGGCGACGAGCAGCACCCAGCCCGGGGGGCGGCGGCGGGCCAGCACGGCGAGGGCGGGGACCGCCAGCAGGTAGCCCGGCATCCACGCCGCCAGCCCGAAGCCCCGGTCCAGCAGCAGGCCGGCGAGGCGCTGGGAGCGGCCGATGCGGTCGGGGTGGGTGCCCATGACCGTCAGCTCGCCGCCGGTGAAGTGGTCGCCCGCGGCGTACACGGTCCACCCGCCGTACAGCAGCCGGTGGGCGACGAGGTAGCCCACGCCCGTGACGGCGAGCCCGGCCACCAGGCCGAACGCGGCCCGCAGGCGTCGCTCCCGGGCCAGGACGGCCAGCGCCACCGCGGCCAGCACCGCCGCGACCGGGACATACTTCACCCCCAACCAGGGCAGGGCGGCCAGGGCGAGCCCGGCCGGCACCAGGTTGCGAGGGGCCCGGCGTCCGGTGAGCCCGGCGATGGCGATCGTGACCGCCAAGGCCGCCGGGAGCTCGGGATAGACCTGGGTCGCGTACGCGGTCAGCGGGGCGGTCAGTCCGAAGGCGAGGACCGTGAGCGCGGCGGCTCCCACCGGGACGGCGAAGCGGCGGTGCGCGGTCCACACCAGCAGGCCGGCCAGCCCCCCGGCCAGGACCGCCAGCGTCGCCTTGGCCGCGGCCCAGCCCC
>DASRJN010000496.1:0-12746 GCA_035649455.1 Acidimicrobiales bacterium | reverse complement strand
CATCGCGCTGATCTTCGAGGAGCAGAGCCACGGCCCCGACCTCGTCCTCGGCGTCCCGCTGCGCTTCGGCATCGGCTTCGCCCTCCCGGAGACCGAGACCGTGCCCTACATCCCCCAGGGCCGGGCCTGCTACTGGGGCGGATGGGGCGGTTCGGTCATCCTCACCGACCTCGATGCCCGCACGACGATCAGCTACATGATGAACAAGATGGCCCCGGGCATCATCGGCTCGGACCGCTCGGAGACCTACGTCCGCGCCATCCTGGCCTGCCTCGCCTAGTCGTCGGCGAAGCGAATCCTGCCACCCGAGGCGGGGAAACCGGCGCGCCCGGCGCTGACGGCAGACCGTACGGTGCGACGCATGACGGCGAGATTGCGCATCCCCGCCTACCTGCAGGCCGGGACCGATGCCGGCGGGCCGGCCCGGGTGGAATGGCTGACCGCGCTGCCCGACCGGGTCGAGCAGCTGAGCGCGCGCTGGGGGCTCGACCTGGGAGAGCCGTTCGAGCCGGGCGGCAACTGCTCGTGGGTTGCGCCGGCCGTCGACCCCGACGGCCGCGACGTCGTGCTCAAGGTGTCGTGGCAGCACACCGAGGCGTTGCATGAGGCGGAGGGGCTGGCCGCGCTCCGCGGCGAGGGGGCGGTCGAGGTGTACGAGTTCGAGCTGCTCGAACCGGCCCGGCCCGGAGCGGGACCGGACGGCGACACCGGCGGCACCACCGCGATGCTGCTCGAGCGCTGCCGTCCCGGGACGGAGCTGCGCGGACGGCCCGAGGCGGAGCAGCACGTCGTCGTCACCGACCTGCTCCGGTCGGTCCGGTCGGTCGAGCTGCCGCCCGACCATCCGTTCCGCCCACTGTCGGTCATGGCCGACGCTTGGGTGGCCGAGGCCGAGGCCGGCTTGGCCGCCCACCCGGGACGGCTCGACGCCGGGCTCGCCCGTGACGGCCTCGGGCTGTTCCGCGAGCTGTCGCGCCCGGGACCGGCCGATGTCCTGCTGTTGACCGACCTGCACGCGGGCAACGTGCTGTCCGGGGAGCGCCGGCCCTGGCTGCTCATCGACCCGAAGCCGTACGTCGGCGACCCCCACTACGACGTGTCGCAGCACCTGCTGAACTGCGACGAGTCCCTGCTGGCCGACCCGATCGGGCTGCTGACCGAGGTGGCTGACCTGGCCGGCCTGGACCCCGCGCGGGTCCGGCAGTGGCTGTTCGCGCGGTGCGTCCAGGAGATCCTGCACGGTCCACCGCCGTGGATGGCGCTCGACGTCGTTCTGGACCGCCTGGGTGGTCCGTGACCGGCCGGACAGGTCATGGGTGGGAGAGGCTGATCGCGTGACGGACGACCTCGCGTTCGCGCATGGGTTGGCCGACCGTGCCGACGAGATCACAGCCGCGCGCTTTCACAGCCGGGACTTCTCGGTCCGGCAGAAGCCGGATGGCAGCGACGTCACCGACGTCGACGTCCAGGTCGAGGAGGCACTGCGGAAGGTCGTGGCCGAGGCGCGCCCGCGTGACGGGTTCCTGGGTGAGGAGACCGGCCTCCATGCCCGAGGCGCCTCACGCAGCTGGATCGTCGACGGCATCGACGGAACCAGGGCCTTCGTGGCCGGCGGCCCGACGTGGGGGACCCTCGTAGCCCTTCAGGACCGCGGCGACATCGTGGTGGGGATCGCCTCCAGCCCCGGGCTGGCTACCAGATGGTGGGCCGCCCGAGGCCGGGGCGCTTGGACCGCCGAGCTCGGTTCCCCCTCACGGGGGCCCGCCCGTCGCCTCGCCGTGTCGCATCAGAGGTCCTTCGACGCGGCGCGCGCCGTGGTTCTGCCCCCAGCCGGCGCCCTCGACGGCTGGCGCCAGGAGAGCGCGCTGCGAGTCGCCAGCTTCTTGCTGCCCTCCACCACGCCCGGTCACGGACCGCTGCTGGTGGCCGCAGGCGACATCGAGGCATCGGTCATCCTTGCGGGTGGACCGTGGGACCACGCCCCGTTCGTCGTGATCGTGGAGGAAGCCGGTGGCCGGTACTCCGACCTCTGGGGAGGCCGCCGCATCGACACCGCGACCGCCGTGTTCACGAACGGTCCCCTCCACGACGACCTGCGCCGGCTCGCGGCCGCGGGTGCACCCCTCGACCCCAGGGCACAGTGACGCGACCCTGCTACGCGCTCAGAGCACCTTGCGCATGTGCACGTCGTCGGGCTCGAGCTCGAACAGGTCGGGCAACGGCGTCGCCGTGGGCTGGAAGCCGCGACCAAGGTAGAACCGCACGGTGTTCTCCGAGGGCGTCGCCGACACGACCATGTCGGAGTCGCCGGCGGTGCGGGCGATCTGCTCGAGCTGGTCGGACAGGCGGCTGCCGATGCCCGTCGCACGCACCGGTGCGCTGACGTGGAGGTAGGCGAGCTGCGCGATCCCGGGCCGAAGGTGCGGCACGACGACACCGACGCCGACCAACCGGCCGCCGGCGAACGCCCCGACCGCGATCCCGCCGCGGTCGACGTAGTGCGCGAGCGCGTTCACCTGAGCCTCGACGGAGTGTTCGCCGTGACCCTCCGGGTCCCAAGCCGGCGCGCTCCAGTTGCCATGCCGGGCGACGAGGCGGCTGCCGTGCTGGTCGTAGAGCACGTCGATGCGTTCCCGGCGGTCGATCTCGCACACGCGCGCCAACTCGGTCCGGCTCAGCCTTCGGCACTCGACGGCCGGCTCCACCGCCTCAGGTTGGCACACCTGCCACGATGACCTGGTGGGAGCCGCTGACGTGCCGCATCCTGAGCTCCAGCCCGGCGACGAGCGGACGGCGCTCGTGCAGCGCCTCGATCACTACCGTGCGATCGCCTCGGCCGCGCTCGCCGGCCTCGGGTGGGAGGAGGCGTCGACTCGCCTGCTGCCCGCGACGGATCTGACGATCGCGGGCATCGTCAGGCATCTGGCGTGGGCCGAGGATCGCTGGTTCCAGGGCCGGCTGCTCGGCGTGCCGATGCCCTCACCATGGGATGCGCCCGGCGCCGACGACCCCGATCAAGCGATGCGACTGGCCTCGGACGACACCGTCGCCGGCATCGTTCGGCTCTACTCGTCGGCGTGCAGCCGAAGCCACTCCGCGCTCGCCCGCTGTGACTCCCTCGACCACGTCGCCGCGGTGCCCTCGTTCGGGATCGGCCCGGTCAACCTCCGGTGGATCCTCGTCCACATGATTGACGAGACCGCTCGCCACGCCGGTCACCTCGATCTCCTCAAGGACTGCCTCACGGGCGGATAGCACCCCCGCCGACCGGCCTCCCTCGCCGAGGGTGCGATCGGCGGTCATCTCCGTAGGAGAGTGTCGAGGTGGCGCTGGTAGACGGTCTTGAGCTCGTGTTCGTAGAGGGTGCGCTGGGCTTCGTCGGTCATGCCCGCGAACCGGCCGGCGGAGAACGTGCCGTCGAGGTGCCCGTCCAGCCGGTCGAGGAAGCCGTGCCGGCCCCACGCGATGCTCTCGCGCTCCATGGTCGGCGCGGCCAGGCCGTGGTGGGCCAGGGTGTAGGTCGACCCGTCCTCGCGCGGTTCGATCGTCCACTCGATCACCTCCCACCGGGCGTGCCTCAGTCCCGCGATGGCGCGCTCGGGGCCGGTCCCGGTCGGCAGCGGTCTCGGGCCCCAGGCGAGCGCCAGGGCGTGGTCGGGCTCGGCGTACACGACGATGGCGTCGAGGCCGGTGCCGTCCTGTGCGTCGGCCGACGGGCGGCCCGATGCGGTGCGGCTGAAGTCGATGCAGAGGTGACCGCCTTGTCGCATGTCGGCCGAGGTGACAGGGAAGTCCATCCACGCTTCGATCTCGGCGGGCTCGGTGATGGCGCGCCAGACCCGGGCGGCTGAGTGCTTCGATCGCCTGGTGAACCTGACCGTGTAGGTGGTGTCGACCGTGCCCAGATCCTTCATGTCGTCCCCTCCGTCGAGTCCATGTGTCCCTCGAGGGCGTCGAGCTTGTCGCTCCAGAAGCGCCGATACCGGTTCAGCCAGCGATCGATCTCACGCAGTGGTGCCGGCTCGAGTCGATACAGGCGCGACGAACCGCGTGGTTCGACCGAGACGAGGCCTGCGTCTCGGAGCACGCGGAGATGCCGTGAGATCGTCGGCTGGCTGACGGTGAACATCGCGACGACCTCGTTGACCGACAGTGCCTGATCGGCGAGCGCTTCCACGATCCGCATCCGGGTCGGATCGGCCAACGCCGCAAAGGTGCTCACGCAGCCAATGTATACGCTTCTAGCTATATAGATCAACTGCTATGTAGGGCTCAGCGGTCGACGTAGAGCTGCCCGTCGGAGCCCTCGGCCACGGTGATGGGGCTGAGGGAGCGGGTGGCCGGGCCCCGGAGCACGGAGCCCGTCTGGTCGAAGCGGGCGCCGTGGCAAGGGCACACGAACTCGCCCTGGGTATCCGAGTACTGGACCCGGCAGCCGGCGTGCGGGCAGATGGCGCTGAACGCCGCGTACCGTCCGGCGGTGGGCTGGACCACGAATGCAGGGTTCCGCGCGCCCGGGTCGGTGAACGCCGCCACGCCGCCGACGGGGACCGCACTGGCGGGCCCGATGGCGACCCCGCCGGGGTTCCCGGTGGCGGGCGAGCCATCCCGCGGCCTGGTCGTGGCCGTCCCGCCCCCCGGCCCGCGGCCGGGCGGGGGCAGGGAGGCGACGGTCCCGGCCCCGCCGCCGCTCGCGGACAGCAGCCGCCCGGCCCAGGCGGTGACGGCCGAGGCTCCCAGCCCGCCGGCGACGACGAGCCCCGCGATCTGTGCCCGGCGGAGGAAGGTCCGGCGGTCGAGCGTCTCGCCCGCCTCCGGGCCGGCGACCGGCGGCGCGGCCAGCACCGGGCAGGCGTCGGGCCGGCAGGAGGCCCCTCGGCGGTAGCGGCAGCGGCCGGCGTCGTAGCCGCCGCACAGCGCCTGGACGCGGGCGAACGCCATCGGGACGGTGGCCGTCGACGGCAGGCCCAGCTCCCGCTCGGCGCGGCGCCGCGTCAGGCCGTCGAGCGACAGCCGGGGATCCTCGCCCGCGCCGGCCAGCACGAGCGGCACCCAGGCGGCGGCGAAGACGATGTCGGGGCCGAGGTAGTAGGGGTGGCTGTGCCAGCTCACCGTGAGCAGGAAGCCGAGCGACAGCGCCAGGCCGCCGGCGGCGGCCACCCGCGTCCACAGCCCGGCCAGGGCCCCGACCCCGACGGCCACCTCGGCCAGCGCGATCGCCACCCCGACGACGGCGGCGTGGGATGCGAGCACGCCGAGGTGGCTACCGATCGGGCTGGTGCGGACGGCGGCATCGAGCTGGGCCTGGATGGAGCCGGGTGCGCCCGCCCGGAGGAAGTGCGGGTCGGCGAGCTTCTGGATCCCGGCGAAGAGGAACGTGATCCCGAGGAAGAGCCGCAGGGGGAGCAGCGCCCACCCGCTGGTCCACAGCGGCCAGGAGCGGCCGCGCCCGCCCGGGCCCGGCCGGGGGCGTGACCGGTGCGAGGGGAACGGTCGGGCGGGCGCGGCCATGGGAGTGACGGTAGGGAGCCCGGTTCCAGGCCCTGGCCAGCGCCAGGTAAAGACTTGGCAAGCATCGCGACGCCACCACGGTCCGACCGCCATGCTGGGGCGGTGCACCTGCTGGTCGTCGAGGACGACGAGGCGATCGCCGTGCCGTTGGTCCGTGGCCTCGAACGGTCCGGCTACGAGGTCACGCGGGTGGCGACCGGCCGCGAGGCGCTGGACGTGGACGGCGTCGATCTGGTGCTGCTCGACCTCGGCCTGCCTGACCTCGACGGCTACGAGGTCTGCCGGCGACTGCGGGCCGCGTCCGGCGTCCCGATCATCGTGGTCACCGCCCGGGGCGACGAGGGCGACCGCGTCCTCGGCCTCGAGCTGGGGGCCGACGACTACGTGGTCAAGCCGTTCGGCATCCGGGAGCTGGTGGCCCGGGTGCGGGCCGTGTCCCGCCGGGCGGTCGTCGAGCCGGCCGGGCCCCAGCGGGTCGGCGCCCTGGAGATCGACCGGCGAACCCGACGCGTCTCGGTCGCAGGCCGCGAGCTGGCGCTCGCCCCCAAGGAGTACGAGCTCCTCGCCTTGCTGGCGGACGATGCGGGCGCAGTCGTGAGCCGGAACCAGATCATGGAGGAGGTGTGGGACCCCCACTGGTACGGGCCGACCAAGACGCTGGATGTCCACGTGGCTTCGCTGCGCCGCAAGCTCGGTGACCCACGCTGGATCGAGACCGTGCGCGGGGTGGGGTTCCGCCTCGGGACCGTGCCGTGAGGCGGCGGATCGTTCTCGCCCAGCTGCTGCTGGTGGCGACGGTCTTGGTGCTCTTGGAGGTGCCGCTGGCGGTGACCTTCGCGCGGCGCGAGCGCGAGGCGCTCGCCGACGACGTCGGGAGGGACGCCGCGTCGCTGGCGACGCTGACCGAGGAGGTGATGGAGGATCCCGCCGAGCACGACGTCTCGGGCCTCGCCCGACGCTTCCGCGGGGCCGACGACGGCGGGACCGCGGTCGTCGTCGACGCCAACGGGCGGCCGATCGACCCGGCCGTGGCCCCTCCTGCCGGGCTGCCGGAGCCTCTGCGCGACGCCCTGGACCAGGCACGGGCGGGCGTCCCGTCGGCCGGTCGGCTGCGGCATCGGGCGTACGCCGCCGAGCCGGTCGGCGCGGCGGGCGAGATCCACGGAGCTGTCCTCGTCGTGCACGACGGTGCGGCGACGGAACGGCGCATCCGCCAGCTCTGGCTCGCGCTCGGCGTCATCGCGCTCGCGGCGCTCGGCATCGCCTGGCTGCTCGGGGATCGCCTCGCCCGCTGGGCGACGGGTCCGCTGCGCGACCTGGCGGAGCGGGCCGCGGCCCTGGGACGCGGCGACCTCGGCGCGCGCGCGGACGAGGCCGCGGGGCCGCCGGAGGTGGTCGAGCTGGTCCGCAGCTTCAACGCCATGGCGGCGCGGCTCGAGGAGCTGGTCGGGGCACAGCGCCGGTTCGTGGCCGACGCGTCCCACCAGCTCCGCAGCCCGCTCGCCGCGCTGCGTCTCCGGCTGGACGCCCTCGACACCGACGATCCCGAGACCGCCCAGGCCGACATCGACGCGGCCGTCGCCGAGACACTGCGCCTGTCCCGGGTCATCGACGGCCTGCTCGCGCTGGCCCAGGCCGAGGGGTCACGGCCCCAGCGCCGCCGGGCGGACGTGGTCGAGGTCGTGGCCGGCCGCCGGGCCGCCTGGTCGGCCTACGCCGAGGAGCACGGTGTCGACCTGCGGGCCGACGTGCCCGGGCACCCGGTGCCGGCCTCGCTGGTCGACGGGCATCTCGAGCAGATCCTCGACAACCTCATCGACAACGCCATCGGGGCTACGCCGGCGGGCCGGGCGGTCACACTGGTCGTGCGGGCCGGATCCCCGACGGTCGAGGTCCACGTCGTCGACGAAGGCGCGGGCATGTCGCCCGACGCGATGGACCGGGCCTTCGACCGCTTCTGGCAGGGCGGGCGAGGGGAGCGGGCAGGGACCGGGCTGGGGCTGCCGATCGCCGCCCAGCTGGCGCGCGCCGGCGGCGGCACGCTCCATCTGCAGCCGGCACCCGGCGGCGGGGTGGACGCGCTCATCTCCCTGGCATCCGACTGATCATGACCGCACGATCTTGCCGGTCCAGCGCCGCCCCTTCTCGGCATCCTTCTCGTTGCGCTCATAGGCGGCGACGATCTGCGCCACGAAGAGTCCGAGGAACCCGTTCTCGTCGATGTCCGGCCGCTCCCGGGCCCGCGCGAGCGTCTGCTGGACCACGGCCTTCACGTACGCCGGGCGGTTGTTGTCGAGCTCCGCCAGGAGGGCGCGCCCGCGCGGTGAGTCGAGGTGGGGCGACCAGCCGTACTGCTGGCGGACTCGCTGCTCGAGACCGGCGATGTCCTCGAGCGCCTTCCGGGCGGCCGCGGCCAGCGCTTCGGGTTCGAGGGCGGCGAGGTAGAAGCGCCGGGCCCAGTCCTCGCTGCGCAGCGCCTCCGGGTCGGGCACACCGTCGATCGCCGGGAATGGCTTCGACTTCCCGCCCTTCGAGCGGAAGCTGTAGGTCAGCGACGGGGCGAGCCGGATGCCATGGCGGGCGAACGCCTCGGGCGCTCTGCCGATCAGGTCCTGGAGCTCGCCCCAGCGCAGGGTCCACTGCTTGAACGCCGCGCTCATGATGGCGCTGTCCCACGAGTTCACCGCGTTGGCCAGCCCGCTCGACTCGACGTCCGCGATGCGCTGGAGCGTGTCGAGGTCGCGCTCGCTGATCCCGAGCCCCAGCCGGCGCAGGGCGTCGGTCAGCCTTCCGCCGCCGTACGCGGCGTAGCCGCGGTCCCTCACCCGGCGCAGGCGCACCGCCGGCGCTGGTGGTGGTGGTGTGCTGGGCCCCGGCGTCGACCGACCCGCCGGGGCGGCACCACCCGCGACCCGCTGCCGCCGGTAGCCGTCGAGCTCGGCGATGGCCCGCTCGTTGCGGGCCTTGTCGGTGAAATACGTCCAGCGCGCCCACGTCCCCCGCACGTCGATGTGGGCGTAGCTGTCCGCGACGCCGACGCCGATGTCGGTGCCGTAGGCCTCCATGGCCGCCCTGGCGATCGCCATGCCGGTCAAGCCGTCGACCCGCACGTCGGCGGCCTGCCCGCTCGAGTGCCGGCTGAGCGTGGGCTGGCGGTTGTAGGTCTTCGTGTAGAGCTCGACGTTGTAGCCGTAGGGCCGGTATCCGGACGTGACCTGCACTGGCTTGCCGGTGTGGTCGCGCAGCAGCTGGAGGCAGCGGACCAGCTCGGGGTCGATGCGGGCCCGGTCGAACGTGTGGCCCCCGCTGTGAACCAGCTCGCCCACCGTGAAGTTGCGGGACAGCCGCTGCGAGCGCGCCGCCGAGCCCGTGTCCAACAGCGGGTTGCCCGTCCGGTGCGGGTCGAAGTGCTCCTCGCCGGAGCCCGTCGCCCCGGTGACGACGCTGAGCGTCGCACCACCCGGGAACGTGACGGTGGCCGGGGTCTGCGGCCCCGAGAGAGCTTCCGCCTCGCCCGCCTCGACCTCGGGGTCTTCGATGCCATCGTCCTCGAACGCCGCGTCCGCTTCACCCGTCGCGATTCCTTCGCCGAGGTGTTCGAAGTCCTCCCCGGCGTTGTCGTAGTCCTCGGCCGATCGCGTGGCGGCGGGCTCGACGTAGGCGTCGGGAACATCGGCGGCGACATCGGCCAGGACGCGCCATCCGTAGAGCTTGGGAATCTGGAAGTGGTCGTAGGTGCTCGCCTCGACCCGGTAGCGCCGGGCGACCTCGGGCGAAAGGTCACCGGCCAGGGCACGGCTCACGGCCAGGCTGTTGGGTCTGGTGCCGCGTTGGTAGCGGCCCTGGTAGAAGACCCGGAGGCCACCGTCCGCGGTCTGCGAGGCGCGGTCGCGGCGGATGCGTTGCTGCGCCCACGCGATGAGGGTGTCGGGCGTCCAGTAGAGCGCGTCGAAGACGTGCACCTGGTGCGGATCGTGGAACTGCAGGATGTCGAGCAGCGCCCGGCCGCCCCCGGAGTGGGCGGTGAGGATCAGCCGTCCGATGCGAGGCGGCGATGCGCCGTACAGGGACGCGAAGCGCTCGAGTGAGAGCTGGATGAGCTGGGTCAGCCCGTCCCTCGTGGTGAGCGCAGGGAACGTGTAGATGTTGTACGACCCGTGCTTCTGCTTCACGCCGGTGTCATGCCCACGGGGCAACACGGTGAGCGTCGGCCGGGCGCGCCCGGCTCCGGCGGCGCCGCCCACCGGCGTGAGATCGAGCCCGCTCACCGGCTCGATGTCGCGCGGCAGCCTCATGCCTGCGTACCAGAACCCGTGCAGGTGCACGGCGACGTCGATCTCCTCGGGCACGGAGGACACGTTCCACCGGAGGACGAGATCGGGCCGGGTCCCGCGATGGTGCGCCAGCAACGGGACCTGGGCCACCTCGATCCGGTTGGCCGCCACCGCGGTCGCCGTCGTGGTGCCCGCGCCATCCGTCGCCCCGCGGGCCCGCGCCTCGGTCGCGCCTCCCGGCGGGCGGTAGACCCAGTGCCACGGCTCGGTGGCAAGCGGGTAGAAGCGATGCGGATTGCCCTTGGCGTGCGTGTCCAGCCACTTCCAGAACGCCGATCGGTCCGAGAGCTTGCCGAGCGGGTCCTTGCCGGCCGCGATCCCGAGGTCGAACGCGAGCCCGTCCTGATGGTTGCTGTAGCCCGGGGAGGCGATGTAGCCCCCGAGGAAGCGGGCCACCTTGGCGGCGGCGCTGTCGCTGAGGTCGCCGGCGCGGACGATGCCCCGTCTGATCGCTTCGCGGTAGTAGTGGGGGAAGCCGCTTCCGGCGTCCCGGCCGCTGGGGTCGCGACCCTTCCAGATCTCCAACTGCCTGGTGGCCGACCGGTAGGCGCTGACGACCCCGATGCGCACGCCGGGATGGCTCACGCCGAGCGCCTTCTGAGCGTCCTCCAGCAACGACCTCATGGCATCGGCGGCGTCCTTCCTGGCCTTGAACCCCGAGACGTCGCCCAGCGCGGACTCGGGGAGGTCCATGACGAAGTCGCCGCGGGCGTTCTGGCGGTGCTTGAAGTACACAGCCCTCATGAAGGCGGTCTCTTCCGCCGTGTGCCCGGGCCAGTCCTTGGGCTCCAACGACGGCGGGATCGCGAGCGCCCCGGCGGCTTCGTCGACATCGCTGGGGGCGAGATTGTCGGGCCCCGGCCCCGGCCTCCCCGGTGATCGCGGAGCCGGGTCCGGGTTGAGCCTCCACTTGCCGGCCTCCAGCAGCCCGAGGCAGTGGCGGGTGGTCGGATGCCCGCAGATCTTCCCGCCCTGGTAGACCTCCCGCCAGCTCAAGGTGGCCGCGAACGGCTCCTTGCGGGTGGGGTCGCCGAGCTTGCCCGGCAGGTCCTGGATGTCGTCGCAGCAGGCGCAGCACGGGCTGTAGCCCCGGTTGCCGCCCGGCTTGCGGGGACGGGACCGGTTCACGACGTCGAGGCGGGCCAGACGCCGGCGCCAGTCCGGCTTCTGGGCCAGCAGGAAGTCCTGGAGCTGGATCTCGGCGTGGTGGGCGTTGGTGCACTCTTCCCGGCGGACGACGGCCAGCGGACCGGCGTTCCAGGTCACGAGGTGGACCTGGCGCTCGTCGGGCTGGGGGAGGAACAGCACCCCGCCCATCGGCCAGCCGCTCCTGCGGGCCTGGAGCCAGACGTAGTCGAGCGACGAGCGGTCGGTGGCGACGGTGTACACGTCGCTGCTCAACAGGTGGGCCGGGGGGTTGACCAGCCGGCGGCCGTTCCTGGTCGGCTCGGTGGTCGGGTCGACCAGCGGCTTCGTGTCGCCGGGCTGGGCCTCCAGCGACGTCACCGACAGCACGATCCCCACCTTGCGGTCCTTCAGGCTCTCGTTCGCCTCCTCGGCCAGGCGCAGGATCTTGTCGGCGGCCTCGACGAGCTCGTCGATCGAGAGCTCACGTTGCAGGGCGGCAGCCCTCGCCGTCGGCCGGCCGATCTGCTCGAGCACGTACGCCAGCACGTCGGCTCGCTCGCACAGGGACTGGTGGCCGAGGCGGCCCTTGGGGAGCAACTTCTGGGTGACGCGCCGGCCGCCGGCCTTGAGCGGGTGGGCGCTGGCCAGCGGCACGGTGCCGTCGCCGTCCTTGGTCGTCAGCACCTCGTCCCGGCCGCGGTGGTAGCCGGAGACGGTGCTGTAGCCCGAAGTGGCGACGAAGTGGTAGTCGACCTGCCGGTCCGGCTGGTCCAGCCAGCCGTCGAGCACGTCCGGCGAGCGGAGCAGGGTGCGGAAGTCCTGCACCATCTCGAAGCCGGGCGTGCCGGTCCCGCCGTGGGTGAGGCCCTTGTAGGAGTCCTTGAACGCCTCCCGGCCGCCGCGGGTCTCGACGAAGTCGTAGACCGGCAGCAGCTCGAACGACGACGCCATGTACCGGACGACGGCCACCTGAACGTCGCGGGGCACGAGCTCCTGGGCGGGGAGCAGCGCCCGGGCCGCCGCGCCGGCCGCCGGCAGGTTCACGTCGACGAGCGTCTGGAACAGCGTCCGCGCTGCTCGGGACAGCGGCGCTTCCCCGAAGGGCAGCATCCGGCCGGCCAGGTGGAGGTAGGCCAGCGGCGCCCCCTGTTGCGGTGTGCCGATCGTGATCACGCGCTTGGCGAGGCGGTAGCCGTGGTAGTCCTCGACGAACGTTCGGGCGAGCAGCCCGCCGAGGCTGTGGCCGACGATCGTGACGCGCTCCCCGGGGGCGAGCGTCCGCTCCGCCGGCGGGTAGTGGCCGTCGAACCAGCGGTCGACGATGGCCTTGTTGAGCTTCGGGAGGTTCGCGTACGCCGACAGCCGCCAGTCGTAGGGGAACTCGAGGACGTCGAGACCTTCGGCTCGCAGTGCCTTCAGGAACGCGGTGTACGGCTTGACCTCGACCCGCTTGAGGGCGCTGTCGATGTCGATCTCCAGCAGCCGGCCGGGTCGCACGTTGCCCGGCTCCCGCCGCCCGTCGCCGCTCTTGATCCGCTTCTCCCACGCCTTCGGGGCGTAGAGCCAGTGCAGCATGCCGATCTCGCCCCACAGCGCCTCGGGTCGTCGCTCCGGGGGCTCGCAGGGGTAGAACTCCGTGCCCTTGAGCAGGTTCCCCCGCACGGTGCCCAGGTTCTCCCGGCACAGCCGGGCGGCCTCGGCGGGGGTGAGGCTGCCGTCGAGCAGCGTCGTCCCCAGCACGCCGGGCAGGAACACGACCCGCTCGGGCGGGGG
>DASRJN010000495.1:0-7782 GCA_035649455.1 Acidimicrobiales bacterium | reverse complement strand
CGCAGGTTGGTCCGAGCGGGCGCAATCGACATGCCCCGAAGTCCCGAGATGACGCAGCCGGACACAGGTCAGCTCGTGAAGATGCGGGCGTGCGCCTCCCGGCGCACCGACAGCGGCGTCCTGGTCTTCGAACCGATCATGTAAGCCACGTCGTCGGGCCCCACGGAAGCGAGTTCCGCCGCCGCACCATCCACGGTGAGCGGGTCAGTCCCCCAGACCGAGTGGCACAGCGACTCGGATGTCAGCGTCACGCCTTTTGCCCCCTCGCACTGATCCGCGTAGACGCCGTAGAGGGTCCACTCCGAGAAGTGCAGCTCCTTTCCGACCCG
This sequence comes from Acidimicrobiales bacterium, assembly GCA_035649455.1. Lineage (GTDB taxonomy): Bacteria > Actinomycetota > Acidimicrobiia > Acidimicrobiales > VFJN01 > ZC4RG19. The sequence goes on along the minus strand of DASRJN010000495.1, from coordinate 7,453 downwards.
TTCGAGCCAGCGGCGCCCGGCCAGGTCCTCGACCCGCCGTATCATCCGGCGCACGACGTCGCGATCCCAGGTGTTCAGCGAGCTCACATAGTCCGGCAGCGGCGGAGGAGGGGGTGCCGGCAGTCCGACCAGCTCGTGCGACACGGCATGCCAGCGCACGTGCCGCGTGAGCGACTCGTCGATCCCGTGGTCGAGTCGGTACAGACGCACTCGCCCGCCAGGCGTGAAGGTCTCGACGGTGACCGGGCGTATGAACACGAGATCGGAGTCGGCCAGCACGATCACCCGCTCGTCCAGCTGTTCGCCGATGGCCAACTTCACCAGTTGCTGAAGGATCCACCCCCGCAGCGGCGGCACCGGGTGGCGGAGGTTCAGCCACAGCTTGCTGAAGGGAAGCGGGACCACGGAACCGGGCAGCACATCGCGGACGCCGACGATCACACAGCGCGACCCCTCGAACCGGCGGAACAGGTGGATGTCGCCCTCGTTGACGATCACGAGGTGGCGCACGTCCTCCGGAAAGCACTGCAGCACCGACTCGTGGAGGTCGGCGAACAGCTCGAGGTCGGGGGCGTACGTCGGCGTGACCACGACCATTCGCCGGTCGGCATCCGTCGTCGGGCCCCCGGTCGCGAGCTTGGGTTCGGCGCGCTCCGCAGCCATCGGCGCCGACCATAACCCCTGTCGGGAGCCCGGCCCCCGGCCCGGCCGCAGACTTCAGTGAGGCCTCAGGATCGCCTCAGGTGGGCTTCAGCGTGCGCAGGCAGCATGCGCCCTTGGCGGCAGGGATGCGGACAGGGACTGCCGCGTGGAAGGTGACCGAATGGCAGCCAGGGCGGACAGGGCGGCGAGATGACGGGTGGACGCGCATGGAGTGCGGGAAAGACGATGGGGGTGACCGGCCCGACGGGCCCACGCGTTGCCGTGTTCGGGCTCGGCTACGTGGGGACCGTGTCGGCGGCGTGCCTGGCGAGCCGTGGATCTACGGTCATCGGAGTCGACGTGAGCCCGGACAAGGTCGCGATGGTGACCGAGGGGCGGACTCCAGTGGTGGAGGAGAGAATCGGTGAGCTGATCGCCGAACAGGTCGGCTCCGGCCGGCTCACCGCCACCAGGGACGCGGCCGCGGCGGTGGCCGCGACCGACATGGCGCTCGTCTGCGTCGGCACTCCGTCGACGCCGAGCGGGAGCCTGCTCACCGCCTATCTCGAGCAGGTCGCCGAACAGATCGGCGCGGCACTGGTCGGGCGAACGGAGCGCTACACGGTCGTCATCCGCTCCACCATGCTGCCGACCACTTGCGAGGAGGTCGTCGTTCCCCGCCTGGAGGCGGCGTCGGGACTGTGCGCCGGCGCTGACTACGGTCTGGCGGTGAACCCGGAGTTCCTGCGCGAAGGCAGTTCCGTCCGCGACTTCTTCGACCCGCCCAAGACCGTCATCGGCGAGATCGACGAGGCGAGCGGCGACGCCGTCGCCCGGCTCTACGAGGGCCTGCCCGGCCCGGTCTACCGGGTGCCGCTCGGCGTGGCGGAGATGATCAAGTACGCCGACAACAGCTTCCACGCCCTGAAGGCGGGCTTCGCCAACGAGATGGGCGCGGTGTGCAAGGCGCTCGGCCTCGACAGCCACGCGGTGATGGACATCGTCACCGCGGACACGAAGCTCAACATCTCCCCGGCGTACCTGCGGCCCGGGTATGCGTTCGGTGGCTCCTGCCTGCCCAAGGACCTCCGAGCCCTCGTCCACCGCGCCCGGCGGGCGGACGTCGCGATCCCGATCCTCGAGAGCATCCTGCCGTCGAACGAGGGCCAGATCGACCGCGTGTTCCGGACCGTCGAGGCCACCGGCAAGCGCCGGGTCGGGCTGCTCGGCCTGTCGTTCAAGCCGGGCACGGACGACCTGCGCGAGAGCCCCCTGGTGGCTCTCGCCGAGCGCCTGCTCGGCCGCGGCTTCGAGCTCATGATCTACGACCCGCAAGTGGCGGTGTCCCGGCTGCTTGGCGCCAACCGTGCCTACGTCGACCAGCGCATCCCCCACCTGTCCCGGCTCATGGCGCGCTCGGCCCGGGAGGTCGTCGCCCACGCCGAGGTCGTCGTGGTGGGAGCAGCAGACGCCGACGCGCTGGCCGAGCTGCGCCAGGCCGACGGCCGCACCATCGTGGACCTGGTCCGGTTCGCCGGCTCGGAGTCCTACGCAGGGGACGAGAGGTACATCGGTGTCGGCTGGTAGGCAGCGGCCCGGGCCCCGGGTCCTCATCCTCGTCGAGAACCTGTCCGTCCCCTTCGACCGCCGGGTCTGGCAGGAGTGCCGCGCCCTGACCGACGCCGGCTACCGGGTCGAGGTGATCTGCCCGCAGGGCGTCAAGCAGGACACCGAGCCGTTCGCCGAGATCGGCGGCGTGCGCATCCACCGCTACCCGCTCGAGGCGGCGACGGGGGGACCTGCGGGATACCTCCGCGAGTACGGCACCGCGCTGTGGCACACCCTGCGCATCGCGCGGCGACTGTCCCGTGCGGAGCCGTTCGACGTCGTCCAGGCCTGCAATCCGCCGGATCTCCTCTTCCTGATCGCGCTGGCGGTTCGCCACACCGGGGCGCGCTTCATGTTCGACCACCACGACCTGGTACCGGAGCTGTTCGAGTCACGCTTCGCCTCCGGGCCGCGGCTGCTGCATCGGGTGTCGTCGTTGCTCGAGCGCCTGACCTTCCGCACTGCCGACGCAGTGATCAGCACCAACGACAGCTACCGCTGGGCAGCGCTGACCCGTGGGGGGCTGCCGCCGGAGCGGGTGCGCGTGGTCCGCAGCGCTCCCGACCTCTCGCGTTTCGTCCCGGTGGCGCCCGATCCTGCCCTCAAGCGGGGCAAGCGTCACCTCGCCTGCTACCTCGGGGTGATGGGGCCTCAGGACGGCGTCGACTACGCGCTCCGGGCCCTGGCCCACCTGCACGGGCCCATGGGGCGTGACGACCTGCACACCACCTTCATCGGCAGCGGTGATGCGTTCGACGATCTGGTCGCGCTCGCCGGCCGCCTCGGCCTCGACTCTGTGGTCGAGTTCACCGGGCGGGTGCCGGACGAGACCGTGCAGCGCTACCTCTCGACCGCCGACGTCTGCCTGTCGCCTGACCCGAAGAACCCGCTCAACGACGTGTCCTCGATGAACAAGGTCGTCGAGTACATGGCGATGAGCCGCCCCCTGGTCTCGTTCGACCTACGGGAGGCACGGGTCACGGCCGGGGACGCAGCCGTCTATGCGTTCGACAACGACGAGGTGCGCTTCGCCGAGCTGACCGCCGAGCTGCTGGACGACCCCGCGCGGCGTGAGCGGATGGGGGTCATCGGCCGGAGCCGCGTGGAGGCGAGCCTCTCCTGGGAGATCTCGCGGAACAACCTGCTGGCGGCCTACGAGGACATCCTCGTCAGCCCGCTACGGCGGCGCGACGGCGGTCGGCAACCCAAACGCGTGCACGAGCCTGCCGCCCCCCAACCGATCGCGGCTGGCGCCGGCGGACCCACAGCAGCCTGATGGGTACCGGGCGGAGCGGAACGAAGGGCGGCGCCCGGCGGGGCGCCGTGGCAGTCTCAGCTGACGGCGGCGGAGCGGGAGCTCTCGTCGCGCTCCCAGCGCGTCGACCGGCCGAACCGGGTGTAGACGCGGGCGGCCACGGCCACCGAGGCGTACGTGGCGGCGTCGACCGCGCCCGGCACGCTGCGGCACAGTTGCAGAAGGTCACGCCTGGTCGACGGCGTGGTCTCCTTGACGAGCTGAGGTCGTGCGGCGGCGGCCCGGTTCTCGACGACGCCGCGGTAGGCGCGGCGCCGCACCTTGAGGAGGTCGCCGAGGCCGGCCGGCGCCACCACGACGACCGGCTCGTCGCCCACGATGTCGATCTCGGCCGCAGCGAAGTGCTGGTCGACCCAGTGGTCCTCGGCCACGACATCGGGATGGTCGCCGAACCGGGCACGGCCGGAAGCGCTGAGACCGTACACGCCGGCGCCCCACAGCGATCCCATCACCGACGGCAGCTGCGCCCGAGCCCGGAAGTATCGGCGCACGATGCCCGAGGAGTGGGCGGTGTCGTAGCGGATCGGGGGCCGGGCCGCCACCGCACCGGGCCGCTCGAGGTGCTCGAGCACCTGCCGTGCGCTGGCCCCCTGCAGCACCACGTCGGCGTCGAGATACAGGCGTGGGAAGCTGCGCAGCGCCCGATCCCCGGCCCGAAGTGCCGCGGGCTTGGACGCCACGGCCAGCTCGATCACCTGCACGGGGTGGCCGCCGGCACGGGCCGCGGCGGCGGTGCCGTCGTGGCAGCCGTTGCACACCACGGCCACCTCGAGGCTCTCCGGGTCGATCCCGTCGAAGAGGTGGTCGAGGCAGCGGCCTATGACCGCCTCCTCGTTGTGGGCCGGGATCACCACCGACCCGGCCGGCCGTCCGCTCATGGCCCCTCGTCGGGTTGTGTCGTCATGTCGGCTCCGCCCCGTCGTCCTCGCGTCCCCGCCCGCGGCGCAGGCGGGGGCCACCCTACGGACCGGGGAAGCGGTCGGACAATCGCCAGTGGCCGGAGAGGGGACGCACCGTGGACACCCTGATCCCGGCGGCCCCCCGCTTGGACACCCCGGTCCCGGCGCCCCGGCACGTCCGTACCCGGCAGGTGCTCGGGTTCGACTTCGTCGACGACGTGAGCATCGACGCCACGGTCGAGCGCCTGCTCGCGGCTCAGCCCGTCGACGGTCGGGAGCCGATCGTCTTCACCCCCAACGTGGACACTGTGGTGCACATGGGGGAGCTCGAGCGGTCTGGGGTCGCCCACCGCATGTGCAACTCCCGCTACATCCTCCCCGACGGGCAGCCGATCGTGTGGGCGAGCCGCCTGCTGGGCGAGCCGCTCAGCGCCCGCTTGGCGGGCAGCGACCTCGTGCCGCCGCTGTGGCGCCGCCTGGTCGCCGAGGACCGGCGGGCGATGGTCGTGGTGTCGTGCCCCGAGGTGGCGGCGCCCCTGCAGGCCGAGATGCCGTCGCTGGGCGTCTACGTCCCGCCGGCGTTCGACGTGGACGATCCCGCGGCGTTCAGCGAGGTCGTGCGGGACGCGGCCGAGGTGCTCGACCGTACCGGGCCGGAGTTCGTCTTCCTCGGCATCTCCTTCAAGAAGCGGGAGCTGCTGGCGCTCGCGCTCATCGACCACCTGCGACGCCGGGGCCGGCCGCCGCCGTTGTTCCTGTGCATCGGCGGAGCCCTGGAGCTGCACGTCGGGCGCCACCGGCGGGCACCGCGGTGGGTGCAGCGTGCGGGGGGCGAATGGTTCTTCCGCTTCCTCCTCGAGCCGCGCCGGCTGTTCCGGCGCTACTTCATGAGGGACCTGCGGTTCCTGCCGATCATGCGCCTCGAGCTCCGCGCGGCTCGCGAGCTGGGGCTCGTGCGACCACTCCGGCGCCGGCTGGTCGGCCCCGGGTGGTTGTGGATGCTCATCCCCCTGCTCAGCTTCTGACACCGTCCGCCGGCACGCGGCCATCCGGCGAGGCGCCACTACGCTGGCCGGATGGCCACAGAGTGGGAGACGATCGTCGGGCTAGAGGTGCACACGGAGCTGGCCACCGAGACCAAGCTGTTCTGCGGGTGCCCGAACCGCTTCGGCGACGAGCCCAACACCAACGTGTGCCCCACATGCCTGGGCCTGCCCGGGTCGCTCCCAGTCCTCAACGAGGCCGTGGTCGAGCTGGCCATCCGCCTGGGCCGGGCGCTGGGCTGCTCGGTGCGCCGCTCGGTGTTCGCCCGGAAGAACTACTTCTACCCGGACATGCCGAAGGACTACCAGATCAGCCAGTACGACCTGCCGGTGAACGTGGACGGGGCGCTGGAGCTGCCCTCGGGCCTACGGGTGGGCATCGAGCGGGCCCACCTGGAGGAGGACACCGGCAAGTCGACGCATGTCGGCGGGGGCGGCCGCATCCACGACGCCGGCTACAGCCTGGTCGACTACAACCGGGCCGGCGTCCCGCTGCTGGAGATCGTGTCCCGGCCCGACCTGCGCTCGGCCGAGGACGCCCGGGCGTACGTGTCAGAGCTGCGGGCCATCCTGCTCGCCACCGGCGCCTCCGACGCCAAGATGGAGGAGGGGTCGCTGCGGGTCGACGCCAACGTGTCGGTCCGCCGCCCCGGCGAGCCGTTCGGCACCCGCTGCGAGGTCAAGAACGTGAACTCGCTGCGGTCGCTGGGCCGCGCCATCGACTACGAGGTCCGCCGCCAGATCGAGCTGCTGGAGGCGGGCGAGGCGGTGCGCCAGGAGACCCGCCACTGGAACGAGGACGACGGCCGCACCCACACGCTGCGCTCCAAGGAGGAGGCGGAGGACTACCGCTACTTCCCGGAGCCCGACCTCGTCCCCCTCGACCCCGGCGACGAGTGGGTGGCCCGGGTCGACGCCGAGCTGCCGGCGCTGCCGGCCGAGCGGCGGGCCCGCCTGGCCAAAGCCGCGGGCGTGGACTCGATGGGCGGCGCGGTTGCGCTCGCCGTCGAGCGGGACCTGGACGACCTGGCGGTCGAAGCCATCGTCGCGGGAGGTGACGCCAACCGGGTCCTCACCCACGTCGAGCACAACCTCGCGGTCGAGGGCGCCGACCGGCTGCCCGGCGGCCGCCTGGCCGCCCTGGTGGACATGGAGAGCCGCGGCGAGCTGACCCCCACCCAGGCCAAGGCCGTGCTGGCCGAGATGGTCGAGACCGGCGTGCACCCCAAGGACATCGCCCAGGCCCACGGGTTCGAGGCCATGGACGCCGACGCCTTGGCCGCGGCGGTCGACAAGGTGATCGCCGGCCATCCCGACGAATGGACACGCTTCCGGGAGGGCGACGACAAGGCGCGCGGCAAGCTCATCGGGTTCTTCGTCGGCAAGGTCATGGCCGCCACCCAGGGCAAGGCCGACGGCAAAGCGGTCACCGCCCTGCTGCGCGAGCGGGCCGCGGCGAGCTGACGCCCGCCCTCAGCGCAGGCCTACGGGCACGACCGTGCGCAGGTCGGCCTCGTCGGCGAGGAAGTAGTCGGCCCGGCGGAAGCCGCCCAGGACCGCCAGCAGCGCCGACGGGATCGACTCCACCCGCGTGTTGAGGGCGCGGACGTTGCCGTTGTAGAACCGCCGGGCCGCGGCGATGCGGTCCTCGGTGTCGACCAGCCGGTCCTGCAGGGCGACTAGTCGACCCACTCCAGGTCCAGGCCGCCGTCCAGCGTGGCGATCAGGTAGCGACCCCAGATCTGCACGATGAGCGCCCGGGCGGCGAGCAGGGCCTCCATGGTGCGGGGGTTGAGCAGGTCGTAGCTTTGGTCACACGCGCCGGCGGGCTCAGGCGCCGCCCGAGACCGCGGGGATGATGGCGACCTCGTCGCCCCCGGCCACCGGCGTGCCCTGCTCGCTCAGGTCGCGCACGTTCTCGGTGCCCACGAACACGTTGACGTGGC
>DASRJN010000494.1:0-9133 GCA_035649455.1 Acidimicrobiales bacterium | reverse complement strand
GTGCGGCTGCTGCCGCGCCTGATCCGCTACCTCGACGAGCGCGCCCGGCACGAGCACCGCTGGACCGGCGCCATCGAGTCCCACCCGGCCGCGCTCACCGTCGTGTGGGGCCGGGGAGACCCGATCGCCGTGCCCGCCATGATCGACCGGCTGGTGTCCCGGCGTCCCGCCACCGCGGTCACCTGGCTGGAGGCCGGGCACTGGCCGATGGTCGAGCAACCCGGCCCGTTCGCCGACGCCGTGCTGGCGGCGCTGGACGGCTGACGCTCAGATCACCGGGCGACGATCGTCAGGCGGAGGTGACGGAGCGCTCCACACCCTGCGTCGCCATCCGCCGGAAGGCCGAGTGGACCTCCTCGGCCGACGAGGCGACGTCGTCCTCGAGCCACCAGACGAGCACGCCCATGCAGGCGCTGGCGACGAAGCGCATGGCGCCGCCGGGTTCGGGCCGGTCCAGATCCGCGTCAGGGAACTGGGACCGGAAGTGGGCCCGGACCAGGTCGTCGATGCCCTCCTGGAGGATGCGGACGACGAGCTCGTGGTTGCCCTGGCGTCGACACTGGCCTCGCTCAAGGGTTGATCAGAGGGCGACCGTGGTCAGGTCCTTGCCGACGGTGACACGGCCTTCGTAGCCGCCGTCGCGGAGGTCCTGGGCGAACAGGTCGGCGTCCGCGGGTGTGTCGGGCGGCGGGATGAGGTGGGTGAGGACGACGTGCGGGACGCCGGCGCGGGCGGCCATCGCGGCGAGTTCGACCGTGTCGGCGTGGTAGCTGAAGATGGTCTCGAAGACCGTCCCGGCGATGAACGGCGCCATGGCGGACGTCCGGCAGGCCTCGTGCACGAGCACGTCCGCACCGGCCGACAGCTGCTCGACCTCGGCGCAGACGCGCGTGTCGCCCGAGACGACCACGGTCCCGTCGGGCGTCTCGATCCGGTAGGCCACGGCTTCCGGCACCGGTTCGTGGTGGACCGCGACCGCGAGCACGCGCACCGCGCCACCCTCGCTGGTCCACACGAGCGTGGGAGCGGCCGGGACCTCGAACGGCACCAGCGTCACCTCGATCGGCGTGGCCCCGACGTGCGAGACCCGGAGCGCGAGGTCGTCGTCGTACGGATCGAGCATCCGCCGGACGAAGCGCACGGCCAGGCCCTCCGGTGCCACGACCATGAGCGGCCCTGACTGCACGAGCTGCTGCTGGATCCACCGGGTCATGGCGAGGTCGGGCAGACCGACGACGTGATCGCTGTGGACGTGGGTCAGGAACACCGCGGCGAGCGCGTGGGGCGGCGTTCCCGCGTCCATCAGGCGCATCACCGTCGACCGCCCGGCGTCGAACTGCAGCGCGACGTCTTCGTGGCGGACGAGCACGCCCGCCCCGGCCACCCCGGGCCGGGGATGGGGCACACCGGTACCGGTGAGGATCACCTCGGTGGTCATGCGGCGAAGGCCGTCACACGCACCGGTTCCGGATCGTGCCGATGCCCTCGACCCAGGACTCGAGCACCTGACCCGGCTGCAGGAACCGCGGCGGCCGGCGGGTGCCGCCGATGCCCGCGGGGGTGCCGGTGAAGATCACGTCGCCGGGGAGCAGCGGCAACACCGCCGACAGCTCCACCATCAAGCGCGGCACGCTGAAGATGAGGTCCGACGTACGGGCGTCCTGCATCTTCTCGCCGTCCACGGCACAGCCGAGCGCGAGGTCGTCGGGGTCCGGCGCCTCGTCGACGGTGACGAGCCATGGCCCCATCGGCCCGTAGCCGCGGCGCGACTTGCCGAGCGAGAACTGCGACCCCGCGGCGAACTGGAGGGTGCGGTCGCTGATGTCCTGGCCGACGGTGAGACCGGCGACGTGCGTCCACGCGTCCGCCTCACCGACGCGGTCGGCGACGGTGCCGATGACGACGACGAGCTCGACCTCCCAGTCGACCGTGCCGCCCACGAGCTCGATGTCGTCGAATGGCCCCGCCAGCGACGCCGGGAACTTGGTGAACGTGGCCGGCACCGCGGACACCGCCATGCCGGCCTCCTCGGCGTGGCTGCGGTAGTTCAGCCCGATCCCGAACACCTGGCGCGGCACCGGCACCGGGCACCGGAGCTCCGCCTCCACGAGCGGGCCGGTCGCGGCGGTGACACCCGGGGCGAACTCGGCGAAGGCCGCCCAGTCCTCGAACACGGTCATCGGATCGGGACCGAACCGGCCGCCGGACGATTCGCAGATGTCGGCCACGCCGCCCTCGACGACGAGGACGGCGCGCCCGGCCTGATTGGCGATCTTCATGACGTCGTTCCTTGTGCGAGATGGCTACGGAGATCGGCGAGCAGCGACGTGGCCGCCGCCGCGTTCGGCGCGGAGCCGTAGAGGTAGAAGTCGGGGCGCTGCAACGCGAACGCCGCGTCGTGCTCGGCGAACCATCGCTTGTAGACCGGGTCCGGATCGGTTAGGGCGACGACCTTGCCGCCGATCGACTCGAACCAGCCGCGCTCGCGAGGTCCCACCCCGTCACTGTCTCCGCCGAGGACGACCAGGCGCCAACCGCGGCCGTGCCGGTCGTCGAACGGAAGGCCGTGGTCGTGGCCCTGCACGAACTGCCGACCCGCGTGGGGGGCGCGGGGGTGAAGGAACCCGCTGGTGATGTCGGGGAGCCCGGGGGCCGGCGCCGGTTCCTCACCCACGCCGAGCGTCATGGCTTCGTCACGAGCCGCGGCCTCGGCGGGATCGGGAACGCAGATGACCTTCCCGAGCTCCATGGAGAACTCGATCGCCGTCCTCGCGCTCGGCAGCCGCTCGCCCTGGTAGGTGTCGAGCAGTCCCTCGCCGGCGTGGCCCGTGAGCACGAGATCGAGCTTCCATGCGAGGTTGGCGGCGTCGCGCACCCCCGAGCACATCCCCTGGCCCGCGAACGGCGGCATGAGATGAGCCGCATCCCCCGCGACGAGGACCCGTCCGTCCCGCCACCGGTCGGCGTAGCGGGCGCTGAAGGTGTAGACGGCGTGCCGCTCCAGGCGAGCGTTGCCCGGGTGCACATCCCACGGGCCGAGCAGCTCCCAGGCCCGCGACTCGTCGTTGAGGTGGTCGAGCGACTCGTGTGGCAGGCGCATGAACTCCCAACGCCGCCGGCCCGGACCGCCCGACACCACCGTCGTCGGCCGCGCCGGGTCGCAGATCTGCAGGTTGATCGGGTCGAACACGCGAGGCTCGTCGAGGATCACGTCGACGATCAGCCAGTCGTAGAAGAACCCGAGGTCGGTGAGCGGCAGGTGGGCGAGGCTCCGCACGGTGCTGTTGGCGCCGTCGCAGCCGACCACGTACCGCGCCGAGGCGGTCGTGCCATCGGTGGCCGCGACGCTGACCATGTCGTCGCGCGGGTCGATGCCGGTGACCTCGACGCCGCGGCGGACGTCGACGCCGAGCGCTCGCGCCCGCCGGTCGAGCAAGTGCTCGAGCGCGGGCTGGTTGAACATCGACGACGCGGGCCAGCCGGAGGGACCGTCGCCGGGCGAGCCGAAGCGCAGCAGCGTCGTGCCCGCCGCGTTGCGCCACTCGTAGATGTCCGCCGGCTCGCTGATGGTCCGCAGCTCGTCGCCGATCCCGCACGACTGCAGGATGCGGCCGACCTCGTGGTCGAAGTGGACGGCGCGAGGGCGCCCGTACGGCTCGGGCCATCGCTCGAGCACGGTGACCGATCGCCCGTGCTGGACGAGCAGGATGGCGAGCACGTTGCCGACGGGGCCGTAGCCGACGATGGCGACGTCGCAGTCGGTGTCCATGGGCTCAGGCCATCCGCAGCGGCTGGTGACCCCACGCGCTGATGCGGTCGTAGCGCCGGTTCCCGTCCCAGGCGTCGGTGACGACCTTCGCACCGTGGCCGACCTCGACCTGGAAGCCCGCCGGGGTCTGCAGGTAGAAGCTGAACATGCCGTCGTTGTCATGCCGCCCGAGCCCGTTCGGGATCGGCAGGCCGGCGGCCCAGGCGCGATCGAACGCGGCGCCGACGTCGTCTCGCTCGTTGAGCTCGAACATGACGTGGTGCAGGCGCTGCGGCAGGTCGAACGGGGCGCGCGCGAGGGCGACGGTGTGGTGGCGGGCGTTGCAGTGATAGAAGCGCACCTCGAGCTCGATCCCCTCGGCGATCTCCATCTCGAGCCAGTCGGACTGCCGGAAGCCGAGGCCGTCGACGAGGAACGCGTGCGATTCGTCGAACGCTGTGGTGGCGAACACCACGTGGCCGAACCCGACGCCCTCGGTCAAGAAGCCGCCCGGCACCAGGGCCGACGTGAACGGTGCCGGCGCGCGTGCGAGCCCGAGGGCCACCTCGACGTCGACCCCCCACGGCGCCGTGGTCCGCACCAGCCGCTGCGCCTGGCGCTGGTGGCCGCCGGCCTCCTCGACGTCGAGGCCCAGCCCCTCCAGCGAGGCGACGGTGCTGTCGAAGGCCGCGGCGTCGACGGCCTCGAAGCCGACGGCGACGGCATCGTTGGCGGGACCGGGCCGGACGACGAGGCGGGAGGCGCGGTCGTCGTTGCGCCACGTGCGCTCACCGGAGGCGGAGGGTTCGCCCGGTGCGAGGCCGACCACGTCGGCGAGGACGCCGTCCAGCGTGTCGGGTCCCGGGACCTCCAGCACCAGGTAGCCGAGCTCCAGTCGATGCTTCATGCGCGTTCCTTGCTGGTGGGCGGATGGCTGGTCGCCGGGAACAGCCGCTCGGTGTTGGCTCGCAGCGAGTCGAGCAGGCCGGGGTGCCCGGCGAGCCGGGCGGCGGCCGTGGCGGCCGCGGGCTCCGGCGTGAACGGGTAGTCGCTGCCGAAGTGCAGGTGATCCGGCGACGTCAGCGCTGCCAGCGCGTCCAGCTGGCGGGGGAGTGGGAACCCCGCGAGGTCGTAGTGGAGCCGGCCGAGGTCGCGCAGCACGTCCACGGCCGGATCGACCTCCAGCAGCCGGGAGAAGACCGCGACCCGGTCGGCCACCATGGCGAGCGTCGCGCCGGCGTGGGGCACGATCACCTCGATCCCGGGGTGCTGCGCGATCGTGCCGTTGAGCACCAGGTCGACGACGGCGCGGGTGGTGTCGAAGAAGAACTCGAGCATCGGCCGGGGACGTCCGAACGACGTGTGCTCCCAGCACGGAGGCGACGTCGGGTGGATGAACAGCCGAGCCTGGCGGCGGTCGAGCTCACGGAACACCGGAGCGAACGCGGGGTCCCCGAGGTAGCTACCGCCGACGTTGGTGAGCATGGCGAAGCCGGCGGCGTCGAGGTGGTCGCGCGCGTGCGCGATCTCGGCGAGCGCGGCATCCACGTCCGGGAGCGGGAGCACGGCGAAGAGCCCGAAGCGTCCCGGATGGTCGACCACGGCCCGGCGACCGGCTTCGTTGACCTCGCGAGCGAGCGCGACGGTGTCGACGCCGCCCCCGAGGTGGACCCCGGGGGAGGAGATCGACAACAGCGAGGTCCGGATCCCCAGCCGGTCCATGGCGGCGACGTGCTCCCCGGGCGTCCAGTCGGGGATGTGCGGAAAGCCGTCGGGCTGGGAGTGCCCGCTCGCCAGCAGCGCGGCGCGGTAGCCGTCCGGGACGTAGTGGGCGTGGACGTCGATCACCGCTCGATGCTCTCGACCCAGTCGAGGACCATGTCGACAAAGAGGTCGGGCCGCTCGCCGTGCATCGCGTGGCCCACGTCCGGGAACGAGCGATAGTCGACGGTGACGCCCGCCGCGGCCAGGAGGTCGCGCACACGCTGGGCCTGCTGGTCGGTCATGGCCCCGAGCAGAAAGCCGGTGCCGTCGGCGACGGTTCGCATGTGGTGGGTGAGCAGCACCGAGCGGACCCTGACGCTTCGCAGCAGCCGGTCGTGGTCGCATGACGCCGCCACCGTCCCGGTCCAGAAGGCGCGGCCCCACTCCGGGTCGTACTCCTTCATGTTCTGCGGCGGCTCGGGGGGCACGGGAATGAACCGCAGGTGCTCCGGCAGGTGCGCGGCGGCACCGTCGCGCATCGCGTCCCACGCTCCGATCGACCACTGGTCGCCGAGGAAGGTGCTCCACAGGTGGAAGATCGGTCCGATCGCCTGCCGGATGCCGGGGCCGATGGCCGGCTGGACCTGCGACGAGAAGAGCGGCGGGTCCTCGTAGTGCGCGGCGAGCACCTGACCGGGCTCGGCATACGCGCTGAGCCAGGCGGTGAGCAGGCCACCGGACGACAGACCGCTCACGATCGTGGGCCGGCCGATCACCAGGTCGATGAAGCGGACCAGGTCGCCGCCCATGAGGTCGAGCGTGTAGCGGCCGGGCGTGCGCGTGCTGCGCCCCTGGCCGCGCAGGTCGACGGCGAACACCTGGAAGTGGTCGGCGAGCCTCGGCAGCACCGCCTCGTAGCCCCACCATGACTCCGTCTGACCGGGGATCAGCAGGAGCGACGGCGACGAGGGGTCGCCCGCGGTCGCGTAGTTCATCTCGATCTCGCCGAGGTCGACCAGGTGCTCGCCGAGCTCGTGCGGGACGTAGGTCTCGGCCGGGTTGTGCGGACCGTACATTCCCTGAGCCACTCCCCCGAGACCTCCCCGATCCCCGATCATCGCCAGCAGTCTGATCGATCGATCAAGGTCCTGTCAACAAGCTGTTCATCTGATTAGGATGGTTGTATGACCAAGGCGGCGACGTCCAACCGCCGGCTCACCCGTCGGTCGGCCGACGCCACTCGCGACCGGATCGTGGCGGCTGCCACCGACCTGTTCGCCGAGCGGTCCTTCGACGGCGCGTCGACGCGGGACATCGCCGGCCGCGCCGGTGTGACCCAGCCCCTCCTCAACTACCACTTCCGCTCGAAAGACGAGCTCTGGCACGCGGCGGTCGACTCCCTCTTCGACCGGTTGAACGAGACGATGGCCGCACGGGCCCGCGGGCTTCGCGGCGTCGACGAGGTCACCACCGCGAAGCTGCTGCTGCGTGAGTTCGTCGTCTTCTCGGCGCGCCATCCGCAGCTCCACCGCATCATCACGCAGGAGTCCAAGGCCGACGGGCCTCGGATGGACTACCTCGTCGACCGCCACGTCCGGCCGATCTACGAGCGCACGGTGGAGCTGTTCGAGTCGCTGGCCCGCGCCGGCGCGGTGCCCGACATCGCCCCCGCGCACCTCTACTACATCGTCACCGGCGCCGGTCCGACGATGTTCGTGCTCGGTCCCGAGTGCCAGAGGCTCACGTCGCTGGACCCGTCCGACGAGGCCGTCATCGAAGCGCACGCCGATGCCGTGTGCCTGCTCCTGTTCGGCACCACCTGACGCGGCGGGCGAGCCTGCTAGGCGCACCGGTCGCTCAAGCGAACCGGTCGACTTCCAGCACGGCGTCGACGAACTGCTCCGGTGCTTCCTGGGGCAGGTTGTGCCCGACGCCCCCGGTGATGGTCCGGTGCACGTACTTGGCCGAGAACTTGGACGCGTACGCGCTCGGTTCCGGGTGAGGGGCACCGTTGGCGTCGCCTTCGAGCGTGATGGTGGGCACCGTGATGACAGGAGCGCGAGCGAGTTGGCGCTCCAGGCCGTCGTGCTCGGACTCGCCGGGCGCGAGACCGAGCCGCCACCGGTAGTTGTGGATCACGATGTCGACGTGGTCGGGGTTGTCGAAGGCGGCGGCACTCCGGTCGAACACCGCGTCGTCGAAGTCCCACCGCGGTGACGCGGTGTGCCAGATGAGCTTGGCGAACTCGTTTCGATAGGTGCCGTACCCGGCCCGGCCTCGCTCGGTCGCGAAGTAGTACTGGTACCACCACGACAGCTCGGCCGAGGGGGGCAGCGGCGCCTGGTTCGCCTGCTGGCTGCCGATGAGGTAGCCACTCACCGACACCAGGCCCTTGCACCGGTCGGGCCAGAGCGCGGCGACCACGCCGGCCGACCGCGCCCCCCAGTCGAACCCGCCGATGAGCGCGGCGTCGATGCCGAGCGCGTCCATCAAGGCGACGACGTCGACCGCGAGGGCTGACTGCTGGCCGTTGCGGACGGCGCCGTCCGAGAGGAAGCGGGTCGTGCCATAGCCCCGGAGGTACGGCACGACCACCCGGTAGCCCGCCGCACCCAACGCGGGCGCGACCTCGGCGTAGCTGTGAATGTCGTACGGCCAGCCGTGCAGCAGCACGACCGGCTGACCGTCCGACGGCCCGCGCTCCACGTAGCCGACGTCCAGGCGACCGGCGTCGATCTGCTGCACCGGCCCGAAGGACGCCGCGTCCATCTCAGCTCACCTTCGCGATGGCGGCCTCGATCACCTGGGTGACGGCGTCGGGCTGGGAGACCATGATCACGTGCGAGCCCTCGACCTCGGTTATCTGGGCGCCGGCGCGCTGGGCGTGGGCCCGCACGACATCGGTGCCGGCCGCCTTGTCCCCGGTGGCGACGACCGCCCACGACGGCAGCCGCTTCCACGCCGGCGGACCGGACGGCTCGCCGAACGCGAGCTCCGACACCGGCCGCTGGTTGACCGCGATCAGCGCCGCCTCGAGGTCGGACACGTCCGACGCGAACGCGTCGCGGGCCTTGGCGGGATCGATGGTGAACTCCGTCGCCGTGCCGGTCCCCGCCGGGTACTGGTGCGGCACGAGCGCCGAGTTGAGGACGCTGTCCTTGGATCCCGCTTCGACCGCGCCCAGCAACTCGCCCTCATCGGGCGCGAAGGCGGCCACGTACACCAGGCCCACGACGTTCTGCGCGCCGGTGGCGGCGTTGGTGATCACCGCACCGCCGTAGGAGTGGCCCACGGCGAGGACGGGGCCCGGGACCTGGGCGAACACACTGGCGACATACGCGCTGTCGATGGAGATGCCCCGCAGCGGGTTGGCGGCTGCCATCACCTGCACGCCTTTGGCCTGTAGGCGCTCGGTGACGCCGTTCCAGCTCGAGCTGTCCGCGAAAGCACCGTGCACGAGCACGACCGTCAGCCGAGACGCTGTCGTTCCCTCAGACATGGTTGACCCTCCTCGATCATCCGAACGTGAACACGTAGGCCTCGACGCCGGCGTCGAGGAACTCGATCTCGAACAGCCGGTCGCCGATCGGCGGCGGCTGGCGGATCAGCTGGTACATCCGCTGGTAGTCGGCGGTGCCGTTGCCGTTCTCGTCGACGTCGATGCCATGGGCGGGCCCGGGC
>DASRJN010000493.1:0-2624 GCA_035649455.1 Acidimicrobiales bacterium | reverse complement strand
GGACTACGTGCGCGAGTTGGCCCGGACCTCGTCGCCGGCGTCGATGGCGGTCATGAAGCGGCAGGTGTACCAGCAGGTGCACGCCGGGCTGCTCCCGGCCGAGCGCGAGGCACGGGGCCTCATGGTCGAGAGCTTCTCCCGCCCCGACTTCCGCGAGGGCGTGCGCTCGTTCACCGAGAAGCGCCCGCCCCGGTTCGAGCGCCTGACCTGAGCGTCGCCAGGCGCACGGCCGCGGCCACCAGGCCGACGGCCAGCAGCACCCACCCCAAGCCCTCGACCTCCACGATGCCGAGGACCAGAGCCAGGTATCCCACGACGAAGCAAGTGGCACCGAAGACGTCCCAGCCCGACAGCACCGGCCGCCGCGAGGCACGGCGTTCGGCCAGGCGGCCCAGGGACGCGAGCGTGGCCGCCACCGTGACCACCAGCAGGGCCCGGGTGGCCAGCCTCAGTCCCGGTCCGGCCTCGCCACTGGCGTCGCTGTCCACCAGCTCGCCGGTCGAGGCGAACCAGGCCCCGGCCACCATCAGCCAGCTCACCGTCAGCGCCATCGGCGCCCAGTTCCGGCGGCCGTGCAGGCCCGCCACGATGAGCCCAGCGGCCGCCAGCCCCGGAACGATGCAGATCACCAGGCCCGGCAGCATCAGCGCAAGAGGGCGTGGGCAACGGCCACGATCGGGACCAGCAGCAGCGCCTCGAACAGGATGGCCAGGTAGATCAGGCTCGCCAGGCAGCCGAACAGGGCCAGGAACAGCACCCCGATCACCGCCATTCCCAGGATGCCCACTACCCAGCCGAGCGCCTTGAGCGCGGGGTTGAACTGGGGCTTGAGCCGAGGGATCGGCGCGGTCGGGTCGGCCTCCACGTAGGCGCCCATGGCGGCCAGCCGCTCCACCCGCCGGCCCAGCGGCGGGAGGAAGTGGGCCAGCTCGCTTTCGCCGGTGCCGGGTGCCGACGTGGCCGTCCCGGCACCGTCGGATCCGTCCCCGCCGGCCTGGTCGAGGCTGGTCATGCCGCGGCGCAGGTCTACGGAGGCCGCGTACGCCGCCTTGCTGCGCTCGACGAACGAGCCGTCGCCGGTCCAGATCTCGTCGCGGCGCCGCTCGAACGACTGCATCATGCGCTCGCGGCCGACCTCGGGCCCGATGGCGAACAGGTGGCTCCACGGTCCCGGCGGCACCGTGGCGCCGTTGTCCCGGAGCTGGGTGAGGGCCCGGGCGAGCGCGTCGGGGTCTCGCGTCAGCTCCACCGCGGTGGCGTCGGCCAGCAGGCGCCGGCGGCGCCACATCGCGGCCATGATCGGCGCCACCACCAGGCCGCCGACCAGCATGCGGGTGAGGCTGTAGGCGATGGCGGCCACCAGGAACGGGAACTGCAGCATGAGCAGGCAGCCGCTGGCCTTGTTGTCGTCCAGCGCTCCCAGCATGGCCATCTCGGTCAGGTCGCCCGCCAGGAACTGCTCCTCGGTGCCGTCGCCCCGGCGGGACCGGCGCCGGAAGGTGAGGCGGAAGGTGCGCCACAGCACCCGCCGCGTCCGCCGGCTGAGCGGGGCGGCGAGCATGGCGCCGACCACGTCGAAGGTCTGGAACGCGGAGCAGATCACCATCGCCACCCGCAGGTCGCCGTTGACCGCCACGGCCAGCATGTCGGCGACGATGGCACCGGTCTGCCGCCGGCCGAGCTGGTCGAGCAGGCCGCGCGGGACGATGATCGTCACGTCGTGGATGGAGCGGCCGGCCACCGCGGCGTTGGCATCGGGCGCGTCGACCACCATGACCCGCGGCGGGGGCACCCCGGCGGCCAGGGCCATCTCCTCGACCAAGTTGACGAGCTGGCGCTCCTCCAGGTCGCCACTCGGGGCCCGGGCCCCGGCCGCCAGCGCCACCGCGCCCGCGCCCGAGCGCAGCATCAGCCGGCGCACGCACAGCCAGATCAGGCCCATCGCCACCAGGCCGGGGACCAACAGGCCGAGCCCGATCGCCAGCACCGTCGTGCCCGGCACGCTGACCGGCTCCTCGGTCTCCGCGCCGGTGGTGCTGGTGGAGTCGAACAGCTCACCGAGCTCGCCCACCGGGTCGGGCATCGGCGTCCACTCGTTGGCCACGTCCACGCTGATCAGCCCGACCGCGGCGATGAACGGTGAGATCAGCACGCTCACCGGCAGGCTGAGCAGGAGCACCGCCATCACCGACACCAGGGAGAACCGCCAGCCAGCGCGCCGGTGGCGCCGCTGGGCCTCGTAGAACGTCTCCCGCCGCTCCGCCTGGACGACCGCCATCGCCTGCTTCCTCCTGCCACCCCGGCCGCCGAAAGCACCCCAGGATCGCACGCTCCGGGGCTGAGCCGGGCGCGGGCGGGGAAATAGTCGAGTCATGGAAGTGACGCCGTCACCCACCCTCGAGCGCTTCGTCAAGACCCGGCAGGTGTTGCTCACCACGTACCGCAAGAACGACACGCCGGTGGGCACGCCCGTGAACATCGCGGTCGTGGGCCCGGTGGCCTACATCCGCACCTGGGACGCCACGGGCAAGGTCAAGCGGATCCGCAACAACCCGCAGGTCGAGATCGCCCCGTGCACCGGGCGGGGCAAGGTCACCGGGGAGTCGCTGCGGATGACCGCCCGC
>DASRJN010000492.1:0-5596 GCA_035649455.1 Acidimicrobiales bacterium | reverse complement strand
CCCGTGGTCGACCAGTGCCACGCCTCCACGGGCAGGTTGTAGAACCCGTAGTCCGCGGCGTGGGCCGATAGCCAGCTGAAGCAGGACGAGCTCCGGGTCACGGTGCCGCCGCCGTTGCAGGTGAAGTCGACGGCGAGGCCCAGCTCGTGCTGCGACGTGCCGGGGATGGCGGTGGGCGGGGAGCACTGCGAGGCCGGCATCTGGTAGATGGCGTAGTTCGAGGTGCCGCAGTTGGCCATCCGCACTTGGATCTGGGCCTGCGGATCGCGATAGCCGCCACCGCACAGACGCACGCCGGCGGCGGCGGCGTCCCGGAGCAGGGCGGCAAGGCTGTCGGCAATGGCGCCGGCGACCGTGATGGAGCCGCCCGTGGGGCAGCTCACGGTGGCGAGGCCGCCGGGCGCGGGGGCGATGACCCCGGGCGGGACGTCGTTCGCGGGTCCCGAGCCGGCCGACACGGCCGCCAGCTGGGCGGCGAGCGCGGCCTGCTGGGCCTCGATCTGCGCGGACAGCGCGGCGTCCTGCTGGCGTAGCGCGTCGGCCTCGGCCAGCCGCGAGTTGAGCCGCGCCTCCAGGTCGGCCGCGAACTGCTGCTGCTGGCCCAGTGCGGTCTGGAGCTCGGCCAGGGCGGCGTCGGAGGCGGCCTTGCGGTCCGAGGCCACCGTGGCGGCCTCCTGCTTGGCGGCCTGGTCGGTGGCGAGCTGGGCCTGGGCCTGCTCCAGCTGGTCCATGAGGGCGGCGTCGTGGTCCGCCTGCAGCTTGAGCAGCGCCTGCTTGACGGCGGCATCGGTGAGCGAGCCGGAGCGGAAGATGTCCAGGGCGTTCTCCATGGGCGGGTCCATGAACGACTGGGCCACCATCGCATCCGTGGCCGCGTCCAGGGTCGCCACCTGGTTCTGGGCGTCCGTCAGCTTGGCGGTCGCGTCCGCCAGCGCGGCGTCGGCTGCGGCCTGGGCGTCGGCGGCCGCGTTCGCGTCAGCCTGCTGGGCGTCCACGTTGGCCTGCAGGTCGGCCAGCGCCTGTTGCACCACGGCGTCCTCGGCCATGAGCGTGTCGATCTCGAGCGCCGCCTCGGCGGCCTGGCGGCGCACCTCGTCGCGCTGTTGCTCCGGAGTCGGTTGCTGGGCGTCACTGACGGTGGGCGTGGCGGTGACGGCAACGATCAGCGCCACCGCGAGACCTCGTGTCAGTGCGGCCTTGAGGCTGAACAATTTTACGATGCTCCCCAGCTCGTACCGCCGCGCCTCGGGCCGAATGTAACGAATCGGGGGATGGCTGTCACCTAGTCGCAATGAAATGGCAGGTGAAGGGGCACGGAACGGTCAGGACACGGCTGCGGGTTGGGGGGAGGGCTCGACCGGCTCGGGCTCGGGCTCGGCGGTCACCTTCGGCAGCAGCCGGTCCAGCCAGTCCGGGAGCCACCAGTTCCG
Source organism: Acidimicrobiales bacterium (assembly GCA_035649455.1). Taxonomy (GTDB): domain Bacteria; phylum Actinomycetota; class Acidimicrobiia; order Acidimicrobiales; family VFJN01; genus ZC4RG19. Next base: position 4,166 of record DASRJN010000492.1, on the reverse strand, counting down.
GTCGCCCAAGAGCTCCATGGTGGCGGGCACCAGCACCAGCCGGACGATGGTGGCGTCGAGCAGCACGGCCACGGCCAGGCCCAACCCGAACAGCTTGAGCGAGCGGCTCGACCCCAGGGCGAAGGCGCCGAACACACACACCATGACCGCGGCCGCCGCGGTGATCACCCGGGCGGTGGCGGCCACGCCGTTGGCCACCGCCGCGGAGTTGTCGTGGTGGTGCTCGTAGTCCTCGCGGATGCGGGACAGGAGGAAGACCTCGTAGTCCATGGACAGCCCGAAGATCACGGCGAAGAGCATCATCGGCACCCAGGCGTCGATGGGCCCCGCCCGGCCCACGCCCAGCAGCCCCAGGCCCCAGCCCCATTGGAAGGTCGCCACCAGCACCCCGTAGCAGGCCCCGAGCGACAGCAGGTTGAGGACCACGGCCTTGAGCGGGACCAGCACGCTGCGGAACACGACCATCAGCAGCAGGAACGACAGGACGAGCACCGCACCGGTGAACCACAGCAGCCGGGAGGCGACGAACTCCCCGAAGTCGATGGACGCGGCCGTCGCCCCGGTCACCCGGGCCGTGACCGTCGTGCCCTCCAGCGACTGCGGGAGCAGGTCGTTCCGGATGGTGTGCACCAGCGCTTGGGTGTCCTCGGCCTGCGGCGCGGCGGTCGGGAAGATCTGCATGAGGGCGGCGTCGCCCACGTCGTTGAGCAGCGGCGGCGTGGCGAAGCGCACCTCGGGGAGGTCGTCGAGGCGGTCCCGCAGGCCCATCAGGGCGGTGAAGTCGATGGGGCCGCCGGGAAGCTCGGCCACGATGAGCAACGGCCCGTTGGCGCCCGGGCCGAAGCCCTGGGAGATCAGGTCGTAGGCGCGCCGCGTGGTGTCGGTGGTCGGACGGTTGCCGGCGTCGCCGAACCCGTGGCGCAGCTGGGTGGCGGGCAGGGCCAGCACCAGCAGCACACCGGCCCCGGCGGCCAGCGCCGGCCAGGGGCGCCGCTGGACCCGGCGACTCCACGCCCGCCACTGCTCCCGGCGGGCGGCTTCCCGCTCACGGGTGCGGCCGGGCAGCGACAGGCGGTCGATCCTGGTGCCCACGAAGCCGAACACCGCGGGCAGCAGCGTCACCGCCGCCACCATGGTCGTGAACACGCCTAGGGAGATGCCCACCGCCAGGCCCCGGATCATCTCCAGCCCCACGGTGAACATGCCCAGCACTGCGATCAGCACCACGCTCCCGGCCAGCAGGACCGCGCGCCCCGCGGTCTCGATGGCCCGGACGGTGGCCTGCTCGGGATCCAGGCCGTCGGCCAGGCCCTCGCGGTAGCGGGTGACGATGAACAGCGCGTAGTCGATGCCGACGCCGATGCCGATCATGGCCACGGCCTCGACCGCGTAGCTCGGCATGCCCATGAACGGGACCACCAGCGTGACCAGCGAGATGCCGGCGAGGATGCCGCAGGCCGCGGTGAGCAGCGGCAGGCCCATGGCCAGCACCGAGCCGAACGCGACCAGCAGCACGATCATGGCGGCGAGGAAGCCGTAGGTCTCGCTGGAGAAGTCCGGCGGCTCGGCGAACACGCTGCCGCCCAGCTCGACCTGGGTCCCGGGGATGTCGGCCTGGTCCACCAGTGCCCGGGCCCGGGTGGCCGCGGCGTCGTAGCGGTCCTCCGTCCGGTCGCCCATGTGGATGATGGCGAAGGCGATCGTGTCGTCGTCGTTGACGAAGCGCTTCCCGGCGTCGGTGTAGGGGCTGATGATGTCGACCGGCGCCAGCGCCCGGTCGAGCCCGGCGAGCAGGTCCTGCATGCCGTCGCGGACGGCCCGGTCGTTGACGTCGTCGGCGGCGAACACGATCTGCCCGGACTCGCCCGCGTGGGTGGGGAACCCGTGCGCCTCCAGCACTTCCTGGGCTACCTGACTCTCGGAGCCCGGCAGTGTGAAGTCGTTGACGAACTCGCCGCCGTAGGCCGAGCTGAGGGAAATCAGCCCCGCCAGAAGGCCGGCCCAGCCGACCAACACCAACCACCGACGCCGGTAACAAGCGCGGCCAAGGCGCGTGAGCATGGTGACCGACCCCCTCGGAGCGAACTATGCAAGCCCTGTATCCCGGGCGCAACGGTCTCCGAACGGGCGTCCCCCACTGTTCGTGCTGGTCACCCCGCCGGAGTGATGCGCGGACGGGACGTCATGGTCATGGTCGGAGGATGGGAGACGTCGTCGGGGCCGTCGATACGGCCGGAAGCGTCGAGGTGCACGAGAGCTCGCTGGTGGTGGCCGAGCGGTCGCCCGCGGACGTCCTTCGCGTGGGCGTGGCCACCGCCAGCCTGGCGATCGTGCTGCTGGTGCAGTGGCTGGCCGGGGACGTCGTGGTCGAGAACACCCACGATCTGCTGCGGGGAGTCGACACGGTCCCGTCCTGGCTGGTCACGCTGGTGGTCACCGTCACCTGGCTGGCGGGCCTGATCGCCTTCGTGGGCGGGGCGCTGGTGGGCCTCGCCCACGGGCGCTGGCGGGCGCTCGGCTCCGCGGTGGTGGGCGGAGCGCTGGGGCTGCTGATCGCCGCGCTGGTCGGACTGGCCCACGCTCCGAGCGCGCCCGCGGTGGCCCCGCGATCCGATGCCCTCGACTTCTTCATCGACAACCCGACCGCTACCCAGCTCCTCCTGGCCATCACCGCCGGTGTCGCCACCGCCGCCGCGCCCTGGGTCAGCCGGACCTGGCGGCGCTGGGCGTGGGTGGTGGTGTTCGGGGTCATGTTCGGCCGGGTGCTGGTCACGCCGGTCGACCTGACGTCGCTGCGGGCGCTGCTGGCCGGCTGGCTGGGTGGCGCGTTGGCCGTCCTCATCCTGGGGGCGCCGCCCCGCCGGGCGCGGGCCGGGGCCATCGCCGGTGGCCTGGCCGCCGTGGGCGTACCCGTGCGCCGTATCGACCAGGCCAGCCTGGACGCCCGCGGCTCGACGCCCTACTTCGCCGATGCTCGCGATGGCCGCCGCCTGTTCATCAAGGCCCTGGGAGTGGACGAGCGCAGCGCCGACCTGCTGTTCCGCTTCTACCGCTGGGTCGTGCCCCGCGACCTCGGCGACGAGAAGGGCTTCCGGTCGCTGCGCCGGGCCGTCGAGCACGAGGCGCTGGTGGCGCTGGCGGCCCGCGACCTCGGCGTGCGCACCCCACGGTTCGTGTCGCTGGCCACGGCCGAGCCGGCCTCGTTCGTGCTGGTGTACGAGGGCATCGACGGGCGCTCGCTGGACCGGGTCGAGGCGGACCAGGTCGACGACGAGCTGCTCCAAGCCATCTGGGCCCAGGTCCGGCTGCTGCGCGACCGGCGCCTGGCGCACCGGGACCTGCGCCTCGCCAACGTGTTCGTGGCCGCCGACGGCGCGGTGTGGATGATCGATTTCGGCTTCAGCGAGCTGGCGGCGAGCGACACCCTGCTGGCCAACGACGTGGCCGAGCTGCTGGCGGCCACCTCGTTGCATGTGGGCGTCGACCGGGCCGTCGCCGCCGCCGAGGCGGTGGTCGGGCCGGACGTCACGGCCAGCGCCCTGCCCCGGCTGCACCCGTGGGCGCTGAGCGGCGCCACCCGCACCGCGCTCAAGGAGCGGCCCGGCCACCTCGACGAGCTGCGGACCCGGGTCCAAGCCCCGGTGCCGGCCTGAGGCGGGCGGCCTGCGCCGGGACGGGCGGGGCTACCCTCCGGCCGTGAGCACCCCGGGAACCGCCCCCGCTACTGCCGGTCCTCCCGGCCCGCGCCCGGTGGAGAGCTTCGGCTACTTCGGCCGCATCGGTGCCCAGCTCCCCACCATCGTCACGGTCGCCAGCGGCGTCGCCTATGTGATCGGCATCCTGGTGACCGACTCCTACTGGCGGCGGCTGGGGACCAGCCCGGCGGCGGTCGGGGTGCAGACGGCTGACCGCATCGCCGTCACCGGCGTCATCGTGATCGGCGCGGCGGCCACCGCCCTCGTGGCCGTGAGCATCCTGGACCGGCGCGCGTCGGGCGGGCCCGCGGCTCGCTTCGGCTGGCTGCTGTCGCCGTGGGCCAGCGTGGGCGCACTCGCCATCGTGGCCGTGCTGCTGTCCGGCGGTTGGCGCCTGGTGGCGTTCTGGACCGTCGGCACCATGGTCGCCACCGCCCTGGTGGGGCTGCTGGCCGGGCGCTTCCCCGGCTA
>DASRJN010000491.1:0-44521 GCA_035649455.1 Acidimicrobiales bacterium | reverse complement strand
GGTGCGGATGCCGCCCACCAGTCGGGACAGGCTGTTGGCCGGGAACCGCTTCTCGATCTCGGGCCAGTTCTCGGTCACGAAGGCCCAGGCCGCGGGGCCGTTGTCCCGGTTGACGATGGTGTCGCGCAGCAGGAAGGGCGCGTCCTGGGTGCGGACGTCGCCCGACAGGCTGAGGGCGAGGGTCCGGCCTAGGGCCTCGGGGTCCCGGAAGTGGGCCAGGGCCATCCGCAGCCGCTCGCGATCCTGCGGGTTGTCGGCCGTCCGGAACCGGTCGCTCAACCGGTCGTGCAGGCCCACGTCGCCGAGCGTGGCCGTCACCACGAGCGCGGGTGACGCCAGGCTGGGGTCGAGGCTGGGTGCGTGGGCCAGGAACTGCTCGAGCAGGGCTCCGGCCCGTTCCACGGCTGCCTCGTCCTCGGCCAGCAGGGCGGCCGCCTGCAGCAGCAGGCCTCGCAGGGTCCGGGTGCGGTCGTCGTCGCCCGGTCGGGCTGCCGCGCCCAGCTCGACCCGCACCGGGCCGATCAGCGCCGCTACGCGGGTGTGCAGGGCGGTAGCGGCGTCCTCGACCGCCAGCCGGTCGATCTGGCCCAGGCCGCCCACGATGCGCTCCCACACCGACAGGTCGCGCTCGTCGCCGTAGCGCTCGACCAGCCCGACGAAGTCGGCCGCGCCGATCGATCCGGACAGGACCGCGGCGAAGGCGTCGTCCACCATCGTGTAGCGCTCCAGCGGGCTCAGCGCGTCGAGGTTGGCGAGCAGACCGTCGAGCAGGGCGCCGGTGTAGCGCACCCGGTAGAAGCCGTGGGCGCCCGCGTTGGCGTTGACCCACCGGGGGCTGCCACCGTCGAGCGGCAGGCTGGCGCTCGGCCCGTCGAGCAGGACCCGCTGCGTCGCAGTTTCGTCGCCGTCGTGCCGCACGACCACCGGCACCGACCAGCGCTCGTCCTCCCCGCCGGCAACGCCGCCGCCGTCGTAGGCGAAGCGGCGCTGGGTCAGGGTGACGCCCGAGCCGCCGTCGAGGCCGACGGTGACCTCCGGAAAGCCGCCCTGGAAGATCCAGCTCTCGGCGATGCGCCGGACCGGCTCGCCGGTCTCGGCCTCCAGGGCGTCCCACAGGTCCGACGTCTCGGTGTTGCCGAACTGGTGGCGCGCCATGTAGCGGCGGATGCCGGCCCGGAACCGGTCGGCGCCCAGGTACTGCTCCAGCATGCGGACGACCGAGGCGCCCTTCTCGTAGGTCAGCACGTCGAACATGCCGTCCGCGTCCTCGGGCGACACCACCGGGTACTCGACGGGCCGGGTCGACGCCAGGGCGTCCGTGTCGAACGCGGCCGAGCGGGCCAGCCCGAAGTCGACCCAGCGCTGCCACTCGGGGCGGAAGGCGTCGGTGCAGGTCATCTCCATGAACGTGGCGAAGGCCTCGTTGAGCCAGATGCCGTTCCACCACTTCATGGTCACGAGGTCGCCGAACCACATGTGGGCGATCTCGTGGGCGATCACGTCCACCACGACCTGCAGCTCGGCCTGGGTGGCCAGCGCCGGGTCGACCAGCACGAGACGCTCCCGGAAGGTCACGCAGCCCACGTTCTCCATGGCCCCGAAGGCGAAGTCGGGGATGGCGACCAGGTCGAGCTTGTCGCCCGCGTAGGCCATGCCGAACCAGTCGGTGAAGTAGCGCAGGGCGAAGGCGCCGACCTCCAGGGCGAACTGCGCCAGGTGCTCCTTGCCCGGGGGATGCACCACGCGCAGGGGCTTGCCGTCGACGTCGACCGGGTCGGTCGCCACCAGCGGCCCCACCACGAACGCCACCAGGTAGGTGGACATGGGCATGGTGTCGGCGAAGCGCACGGCCACCTTGCCCTCACCCGCCGGCTCGCGTCCGATCTCGCCCGCGTTGGCGATGGCCAGCAGGTCGCCGGGGACCACCAGGGTGACGCCGAACACGGCCTTGGCGTCGGGCTCGTCCCAGCAGGGGAAGGCCCGGCGGGCGTCGGTGGCCTCCATCTGGGTGGTGGCGAGGACACGCGGGGCGCCGCGGTCGTCGGTGTAGGTCGAGCGGTAGAAGCCGACCAGCTTGTCATTGAGGATGCCGCGGAACCGGAGGTGGAGCGAGGCCGGCCCAGCGGGCAGCTCGGCCGGGAACGCGAGGGTGGCGCGCTCGGTCTTCGGGTCGAGCGTCACGGTGGCGGCGAGCGGGCGGTCCTCGCCCTCCACGTGGATGGTGGCCGCGTCGATCTCGATCTCGAGCGCGTTGAGCACGACCTCGGCCGTGGGCGTCACCACCTCGACGGTGACGGTCTCCTCGCCGGCGAAGGTCGCCGCGTCGAGGTCGGGCGCCAGCGTGAGGTCGTAGCGGCTGGGGACGACGGTACGGGGGAGCCGGTACGGGTTGTCAGGCACGGTCGCCCACCGTAGCGACCGCTCCGCCCGCTGCGTTCCTGGGTTGTCGTGGTTGCTAGCCTCGCCCGGATGACCACCGACGCCAGCCTCGACGTCGTGGGGATCGGCAACGCTCTCGTCGACGTCATCTCCCACGAGACCGACGAGTTCATCGCTGCCCACGGCCTGGTGAAGAGCGCCATGACCCTCATCGAGACCGACCGGGCGGAGGAGCTCTACGCCGCCATGGGGGTGGCGATCGAGACGTCCGGCGGCTCGGTCGCCAACACGGCCGCCGGGGTGGCGAGCTTCGGGGGCCGTACCGCCTACCTGGGCCGGGTCTACGACGACCAGCTCGGCGCGGTGTTCGCCCATGACATGAAGGCCCAGGGCGTCCACTTCGTCAACCCGCCCGTGCACGACGGCCCGCCCACCGGGCGCAGCCTCATAGTGGTCACCCCCGACGCCCACCGCACGATGAACACCTACCTGGGGGCGTCGGCCTTCTTCTGCCCCGACGACGTCGACGCCGAGATCATCCGCAGCGCCCAGGTCACGATCCTGGAGGGCTACCTGTTCGACCGGCCGGAGTCCCAGGACGCCTACTGGACGGCCTCCAAGTACGCCAGCGACGCGGGCCGCAGGGTCGCCCTCACCCTGTCGGACCTGTTCTGCGTCGAGCGCCACCGCGACGGCTTCCTGCCCCTGGTGCGCGAGCGGGTCGACATCCTCTTCGCCAACGAGGCCGAGGCGTGCGCTCTGTGGGGCTGCGACGAGGTCGGCGCCGCCGTCGAGCGGGCCCGGGCCGAGGTGGCCGTGGCCTGCATCACCCTGTCGGAGAAGGGCTCGGTGGTGGTGTCGGGCGCCGAGACCCACGAGGTCCCCGCCCACCCCGTGGACGTCGTGGACACCACCGGCGCGGGTGACCTGTACGCCGCCGGGTTCCTGTACGGCTACACCGTCGGCCTGCCGCTGCCCCGGTGTGGCGAGCTGGGCTCGCTGGCCGCGGCCGAGGTCATCAGCCACATCGGCGCCCGCCCCGAGATCAGCCTGGCCAGCCTGCTCGACGGCTAACGGCGGCCGGCCAGCGCGATCAGGCCGGCGACGATGAGGGCGATGCCCGCGAGGGTGGTGCCCCCGAAGCGCTCGCCCACCACCACGACGCCGAGCACGGCGGCGGTGGCCGGCTCGGCCAGCGTGAGCGTGCCGGCCGTGGCCACGCCCACGCCCAGCAGGCCGCGGCCGAACAGCACGTAGGCGAGCGCGACCGTGGCGACCCCCAGCCACACGACGACGGCCAGGCCGCCCGGCGAGGCCAGCGGGCCCACGCCGGCCACCAGTGCCACCGGCACCAGCAGCACCGCGGCGGCGGTGAACACGCGGGCCGTCACCGCGTCGGGCGGCCAGCCCCGGTCCAGCACCAGCTTGGAGGCGAGGACGTAGCAGGCGTAGGCCAGGCCTGCGCCCAGCGCCAGCCCGACGCCCAGCGGGTCGACGTCGTCGCGGTCACCGGTGCCGAGCAGCAGGGCGGTGCCGGCCAGCGCCAGCGTGGTGGCGACCAGCCAGCGCCGCCCGGGACGCTCGCCCCGCACCACCCGGCCGAGGATCCCGGCGAACACCGGCGAGCTGCCGATGCCCACCACGGTGCCGATGGCCACGCCGGTCCGGGCGACGCCCCCGAAGAACAAGGGCTGGTAGGCGGCCATCGCCAGCGCCGCCGCGCCCAGACCGGCCAGGTCGGCCGCCGCCAGCGGGCGCCCGGGCGCGCCACCGAGCCCCGGCCCGCGGCGCAGGGCCACGATGCCCAGCAGCAACACCCCGCCCACGATCAGCCGGGCCGCGCCCACCGCCGCGGGCGAGGCATCGTCCGGGCCGAGCGCCCGAGCCGTGCCCGTCGTCCCCCAGAGCGTGGCCGCAGCCAGGATCAGCAGCCGCGGGTCCACGCCCGCAGTCTGGCCTACCGGCCGCGGTCAGCCGACGTCGATGACGGTGGGTTGCCGGCCCGGCGGGGCGAGCTGGAGGTCGCCGTCGGGTGTGGGGGTCACCGCGGTGCCGGGGGCGAGGCCGGCGGGCACCTGGGTGTCCGGGAGGCGCTGGACCTGGCCGTCGATGCCGAACATCACGGTGCGGGCCACGCCGTCGGCGCCCAGCGCCACATAGCGGCTCGTGCCGTCGGGCTGGGGGACGCTCACGCACGTCGCCCCGGCCACCTCGGCCGCGGACAGCAGACCGGGCACGGGCTCGCAGTCGACGGTGCCCGACTCCCACAGCGGTTCACCCTCGGCCGCGGCCTCGGTTGCGGCGGCCCGGGGGTCGGCCTGCTGCTCGCTCGCTTCGGACAGCAGCGCGGGCACGTCGCCTCGCGGGTCGCGTCGCGGGTTGGCGGGCACGGGCGCCCGCAGCCGGTCGAGGCTGCGCTGGAGCATCCGCACCTTGGGGTCGCTGGCCGGCAGGCCCGCGGCCCTCAGGGCGTCGATCTCGTCCTGGAGCTGCTGCTCGACGCCTGTGGGGGCGGACGAGCTGGTGCTGCTCAAGCTGGCGCTGGCCGCGGCCGACGCGCCCACGCCGGCCAGGATCACCGCGGCCAACAGCACGGAGCTCCGCAGCCGGAAGCGCCTGGGCTTGTCGCTCATCGCATCGCTCCGATCACGTGTTCCAGCGGACGTCGGTCATGCCGTCGATCTCGCCCTGCTGGGTGCGGGCATCGCTCTTCAGCCACGAGGTCATGAAGTCCCAGGCCTGGTGGACGGTGTTGTCCGTGCCGGGGCACCCGCCGTTCTGCTGGCACGCCCCGGACTGGCTCATGGTCCCGAAGAAGAACATGCCGTCGCCTCTGACCGTGGTGGCGAACAGGTCGATGAGCTGCCACTGGCGGGCGTTCACCCCGCTGGTGGCGTAGATCTGGGGGAACGGCAGAGCCGGGTCGTAGGCCCAGCTCAGGTACCAGACGGCATTCTGGTTCCAGGCGTTGTTGCAAGGCCCGCCCCAGGGCCCGGCGATGCCCGCCTCGGTGGTCGGGCAGCCGTCGGCGGAGCCGTTGTAGTAGAGGGCCAGGCGGCCGGGAACCGAGTCGTAGCCAGCCATCCAGGCGTTGGCCTTGGTGAACTGCGACCACGACGGTTCGGCGTCCCAGGCGGCGTAGATCTGTGCGGCCCACGACCAGTTGGCGTTGACCACGTCCGCCACCTGGCGGACCATCGTCGCCCACGCCTGGCCGTGCTGGTAGAGCCAGTCGTCCGTCCGGCCGTCGATGGCGCTGTTGCTGGTGCCGATGCCGATGAGGATCCGGAAGCTGGGATCCTGGCGGCAGTAGGCATAGCCCCGCACGAAGTCGGTGACGCTCTTGCCGATCTGGTTCACGTCGATGTCGGGCGCCCCCCACACCGTGGCGCCGGGGACGCCGTTGACCGTGGTCGGCGCCCCGAAGAACAGCGTCATCCGGCCGGCCTTGCCGGAGTTGGCGCAGCCCAGGGACACCGAGTCGGCCTCGCTGGTGCGCCCCATGTAGAAGCTGTTCGTCTCGTAGGCCGGGGGCTTGTGGCAGCCGGCGGCAGAGCCGATGGCTGCCGCGCAGAGCACCGTTGCCAGCCAGCGCGTGGGGCGCATCGCCATGACGAACCTCTCCGCTCGACGATGGGGGTGAATCGCCGGGGGAACGATTCCGCAGCGACCGCCGAAGGTCAAGCGCTCAGTGGTCGAACCACGGCGCGGAGTAGTTATTCGTGCTCGTCGACCGGGGGCAGGAAGGGCAGCGTCAGGTCGCCCAGCTTGACCAGCGTGGAGGCGATCCAGCCGCCCATGGCGCTCAGGTGGTCATCGAGGATGGTGCCGTCGGCCAGGGTCTCCTCGTCGAGTTCGTAGCTGCCCTCGTAGGACACCTCGATGGCGAACTCGCGCTCGTTGAGGTCGGCCGAGCAGACCGTCTCGATGGTGGGGCCGGACCGCTCGAGGTGCTCGCTCCCGATGGGGGCGCTCGACTCGGGCAGCACCGCCAGCACCACGCTCGGCTCGGGCGACTCGGCCAGGCGCTGGACCCGCAGCACCAGCTCGATCTCGATGCGGGGCGGATCGTGGAACGGCTCGCCGATGTACCACGACCGGTACGCCGTCTGCGCCCACGTCGGCCAGTCGAGCGTCAGGTCGGCCTGGACCCGGGGCGGCAGCCCCTCGCCCGGCAGCCCGTAGGACGTCTCCCAGGTCACGTCGCCCAGCAGCACGTCGACCTGGAACCGCTCCTCGAACGCCTGGCGTTCGAGCAGGGCGCCCTCGAGCGAGTCCCGCAGGGCCCCGATGGCATCGGTGAAGACGTGGTCGAGCATGGCGTCGGCAGGCTAGCGGCGGGCTTGCGACATGAAGGCCACGGGCACCGAGATCTCGTCACCCGCGTGGAGGGTGGCGATGTGCCGCCCGGGCTGGACTGCCGCCTTGGTCTCACCGATCCGCCCGTTCAGCTGGGCGGCGGTGGCGTCGAGGTCGGCCACGGTGAAGGCCAGACCCCAGAACGAGGCGGGCCCGTCGCCCGCGGGCTCGGTCGGCCCGATCAGCTCGACGATGACCTCGCCCAGGCGGAAGAAGCGCTGGGCCCGGCCGCGCCCGGCCTCGCGGGTGCGCCGCGCCAGGATGCCCCGGTCCTCGAGGGCGGCGGTGGTGCGCTCCAGGTCCGGGGTGGCCACCACGAGGTGGTCGATGGACAGCACACCGTTGGCGTGGTGTGGCGCGCCGGCGGGGAGGGCGTCGAGGTCGGCCGCGGCGGTGGGCAGGCCGTCGATGTCGCCGCCCCCGTCCGCCAGCGCCCAGCCGGTGATGCCGCGGCCGGCGGCCGGACCGGCGAGGCGCAGCCCCACCGTGCCGACGCCGGTGGTGCCATCGTCGCCGACGGCGAACCCGACCGAAGCCCACGCCGCGGGCTCGTCGCCCACGGTGATCTCGACCAGCGGCGGTGGCGGGGTGCCCACGCGAGCGGACGCTAGTCGGCCGTCAGTACCACGGGCAGCGGCAGCGATGCCGCGGCACCGCCTTGATGGCGGGGTCCTGGCCCCGCTGCCACAGCTGGTGGTCGAGGGCCGCCGCCGGGAGCCCGGTGTCCGCCGAGAGCAATTCGACCGCGTGCAAGCCACAGGCCCGGATCTCCACCTCCTCGGGGCTGCCCGGCGCCAGCAGCGTGCCCGCCTGGATGCGGGCTGCCAGCCCGCCGTCGTAGCCGAGCACGCCGGCCATGCGCAGCACGTGGGGCACGAGGTTGTCGGCGAAGGCGGTCAGCCGGTGGCCGTCGGCGAAGGCGCCGAGCCCGGTACCGCCGGTGGCCCGGGCCAGGTGGGAGGCGGTGATCTGGGCGCGCTTGTACAGCGGGACCTCCACGCCGCGGTGGCGGGCCACGTCGTGGGCCAGGGGCATGGCGCCCAGGATGTCCACGAGCGCGGCCGCCGACCCGCCGGCCGAGCGGACCAGCGAGGCGGCCGAGCCCCCGAAGCCCTCCAGCAGCGCCCCCAGGTCGCGCCAGGCCCGGGCGAACAGCTCCAGCAGGTCGTCGACCGGGCCCGGGTGAGGCTGGTCGAACAGGCGGGCGCAGCGGGCCGCATCCGCCTCGGCGAGCCATGGTGCAGTCGGAGGGCCGTGCCGGTCCACGTGGCCGGCCCAAGCCGCGGCCAGGCTGCGAGCGCCCGAGAGGTGGGGGCGTTTGCGCAGGTCGGGGAACCAGCCCGAGCCGAAGTTGACTGCGTTCCAGGCCAGCACTGTGGCCGCCACCGCGTCGTCGTCGCCCGCCGGCTGCTCCTCGGGCAGCAGCGGGGGCTCGACAGGGTCGAGCGTCGCGGCCAGGACGGTGATCGCCTCCTCGTGCACGGTCACATGCTCCGCGCGGCCCGCGACCGTCGCGCACGCGGCGCGCACCTGGTCGAGGACGTTCACCCTCCGGGCCCGAGGCCGATCTGGGACCGTAGGAAGACCTGGACGTCGGCGGCCTCGTCGGCCTGCTTGGTCGCCGGCTTGCCCTGGCCGTGGCCGGCCCGCGCCTCGATGCGCACCAGCACGGGATGGTCCTCGGGGCAGCCGGTGGCCCAGCCCAGGGCGGCACCGAACTTGCGGGCGTGGGCGGGGTCCACCCGGCTGTCCTCCTCGCCCGTGAGGATCAGCGTGGCCGGGTAGCAGGTGCCCTCGGCCACGTGGTGGTAAGGCGAGTAGTCCCACAGCCAGGCGAACTCCTCGGCCACCGCGGGGTCGCCGTACTCGGGCGTCCACAGCTGGGCGATGAGGAAGCGGGGAAAGCGGACCATGTCGGTCAGCGGGACCGCGCACACGACTGCCCGGCACAGGTCCGGGAGCTGTGTGAGCGTGGCCGCGACCAGCAGCCCGCCGTTGCTGCCGCCCTCGACGGCCAGGTGCTCCGGTGTGGTGCGGCCTTCGTCCACCAACCACCGGGCCGCGGCCGCGAAGTCGTCGAGCACCTGCTGGCGGTGCTCCCGCATGCCCGCCCGGTGCCAGTCCTCGCCCTCCTCCGAGCCACCGCGGATGCAGGCGACCGCGTAGACCCCGCCGTCGTCGGCCACCGCCACCGCCCGCGGGCTGTATCCCGGGCTCATCGTCACCGCGAAGCCGCCGTACCCGGTGAGCAGCGTCGGGGTGCCCGGACCGGGTGCGGTGCCACTCCGGCGCACGGTGAACAGGGTGATCTCGGTGCCGTCGGTCGACGGATAGCGGTCGACGCCGACGGTGTAGTCGCCGGGGTCGACCGGGGATCCCAGGTCGCTCCAGCGCTCCAGCTCGGCCCCGCCCTCGTCCGGCGACCAGCGCCACAGCTCCGACGGGCGCGCCCACGAGGTGAAGGCCACCACCGCGGTGTCGCTGTCCCGGTCGCCGGCCAGCCCCGCCAGCGATCCCGGCTCGGGGAGGGTGATCTCGACCGGGGCGACGGGCTCGGACGCCGCGAGCGCGGCTCGGGGGACCAAAGACAGGCGGGCGGTGGCCCGGCGGGTGGACGCGACCAGGAGCGACGCGGCGGTGACGGCCATGCCCTCGATGACGTCGCCGGACTCGGCCACCACGGTGCGCCAGTGCTCGGACTCGGGCGACGCCAGCGGCGCCACCACCACCCGCCCCCGTGGGGCGTCGAGCGTGGTGGTGCCGACCAGCAGGTCGTCCACCACGGTGAACGACGACATGGCATCGACACCCTCGATCACCGTGGTGCGCTCGCCGGCGCTGCGGTCGATCACGTGGACGTCGCACCGCGTCCAGCCCAGCGTCAGCTCCACCACCAGCCAGCGGCCGTCGCGGGACAGTTCGACCGAGGCCCACGCCCGCTTGTCAGGGAGGTCGCCGAACACCAGCTCGTCGTGGCCGGGGTCGTCGCCGAGCGCATGCCACCAGACGGTGCGGTGGTAGTTGGCCTCGTCCTCGCCCACGGACGCCGGGTCGGGGTAGCGGGTGTAGGCGAACGCCCGGCCGTCCGGGGCCCAGGCCACCGTGCAGGCCCGGGTGCGCGGGATGCGATCGCTCAGCACCTCACCGGTGGCCACGTCGACCACGCCGAGGGTGCTGCGCTCGTCGCCGCCGAGGGACGTCCCGAAGGCGACCAGCCGCCCGTCGTTCGAGGGCGAGTACCAGTCGAGCGCGGCGGTGGGGTCGCCGGTCAGCTCGTGGGGGTCGAGCAGCGTGCGGCTCGCCGGCACGCGGTCGCCGTGGACGTCGCGCACCACCAGCACGGCCTGCTCGTGGCCGGCCCACCGGTCGACGGAGAACAGCCGTCCGCCGCGGATCGAGGGGGCACCGGCCCGGCCCGCGGCGTACAGGGCGCCGAAGCGTGCGACGAGGCCGGGCCGGTCGGGCTGGGCGTCGAGCGCGGCCCGGGTGCGGGCGTTGTGGGCCGCCACCCAGGCGCGGGTGTCGGCGGCGTCGCCGTCCTCCAGCCAGCGGTAGGGGTCGGGGACCTCCACGCCGTGGTAGACGTCCACGACGCCGTCCCGGCGGGCGGGCGGCAGCGGGGGCAGGATGGCCAGCGGAGGCTCAGCGGGCGTTGGGCTTGCGCCGGTGGTTGGCCTTCTTGCGGCGGGCCTTGGCCCGGCGCTTGGCCGTCTTCTTCGACATGGCGGCGAGGTTACCTAGTCCAGGATCTCGCCGAGGTCGGTGGTGCGCGGCACCGCGGCGACCGGGATGCCGGTCTCGTCCCACAGGCGGTCGAGCAGCGCGTCGTCGATCGCGCGGCGCCGGCCCAGAGGCCAGCGGTGGCGCTCGCCCGCCGTCCCGAACAGGGCCAGCGCCCGGCCGCCGCTGGGGTCGTGGCGCACCCGGTAGCGGACACCCTGGTAGCCGGCGGCCGCGAACGCCGCGGCCCAGCGCTGCGGCAGGTCGTACGGCGTCATGCTGGCCAGCTCGGCGGTGACGCCGTAGCCCCGGGCCGCCCGCACGCTGGTGTCGGCGGCGGAGCACTGCTCGGGCAGGTCCAGGTGCCACAGCGCGAGCCGCCGGGCCCACCCGGAGCTGACCACCACGATGGGGCCCAGCACCTCCAGCAGTGCCCCGATCTCGTCGTCGGCCAGGTAGCAGGTGCCGCGGGGCGGCTCCAGGTCGAAGCGGCCCTGGCCGTCGCTGGAGAACCACCAGGGTCCGAAGCCCGACGTGGTGACCCGGCACAGGGTGGTGCCCGCGTGCACGTGCCACACGGGGAAGCCGGCCAGGTCGTCGGGGTCGGGCGGTGCCCCGATGCTGGGGATCTGGCGGGTGTCGGGATGGCGCTTGGCGTCTTGGACCATGGCCTCGGGCGGCCTCCGGGCGCGGGGCAGCGATCGCTGGTTCGTGCTCCGCCGGCGCCGAGGTTACGCCGCGGACCAGCGGGCGGCGCGCTCGCGCGCGAGGGCGACCACGGGGTCGAGGTCGCCCCCGTCCCGAAGGTGGTCGACGATGCTGAGCCCGCCCAACCCCGGTTGGGGAGCGGCCAGGAATGAGGCGACCATCCAGTCGCTGTCGGTCTGCGGGCGGAACCGGCCCAGCACATCGGCGAGGCCCCGGAGGACCTGGTTGTGTTCGTCGAGCTGGAACGCGGGATAGACCCAGACGTCGTCTGCCGTGCGCAGGGCCAGGATGGTGCGCCTCCGGCGCCGCTCCTCGACCGCCTGGCGGGACACGCCGCCCAGCACCCGGGCGATCCCGGAGGTGCTGTAGTACGGCCCCAGTTCGGCCCAGGGGGAGGGCTCGGGCACCGTGGCCAGCATGCGGGCGGCCAGGTCGTCGGGGTCGCCCAGGTCCTCGGCGTCGTGGCCCAGCTCGCGCAGGGCGACCAGCCGCTGCGCCAGGCCCTCGGTCACCCGGTGCGAGACGCGCTCGACGTACGGATCGGTCATCGCCGCCGCGGCCGCTGCCATGTTCGATGCCCGGGGTGCCCGCTTGCTCATGCCTTCAGGCTAGGGATGCAAGGGCGTCAAGGCAACCCCGTCAAGGGTCTAGCCCGCGTGGGAGCCGGACCACGCCAGCAGATCGTCGGCCGGCCACGTGTTCACGATCCGGTCGGGCTCGATGCCGTGGCGGGCGGCCTTGTCGCAGCCGTAGGCCTGCCACTCCATCTGGCCGGGGGCGTGGGCGTCGGTGTCGATGGCGAAGTGCAGGTCCCAGTCGAGGGCGAGGTCCACCAGCTCGTCGGGCGGGTCCTGGCGCTCGGGGCGGCAGTTGATCTCCAGGGCGGTGTCGAACTGGGCGCAGGCGGCGAACACGATCTCGGGGTCGAAGACCGAGGGCGGGCGCCCGCGGCCGACCAGCTTGCGCCCGGTGCAGTGCCCCAGGATGTCCACGTGCGGGCTGGCCACGGCCGACACCATCCGCCGGGTCATCTCCAGGCGCTCCATCCGCAGCTTGGAGTGGACGCTGGCCACCACCACGTCCAGGCGGGCGAGCAGCTCCTCGGTCTGGTCGAGCTTCCCGTCCTCCAGGATGTCGACCTCGATGCCGGTGAGGATCCGGAACGGGGCCAGCTGCTCGTTGAGGCCGGCCACTTCGTCGAGCTGGGCCAGGAGGCGCTCGGCGTTGAGCCCGTGGGCCACGGTCAACCGGGGCGAGTGGTCGGTGAGGACCATGTAGTCGTGGCCGAGGGCGATGGCCGTGCGGGCCATCTTCTCGATCGGCGCCCCACCGTCGGACCAGAGCGAGTGGGTGTGGCAGTCGCCCTTCAGCGCGGCCCGCAGGTCCGCCCCCTCCCCGGGATCGATGAGCGTCTCGGTCTCCAAGGTGGCCAGGTAGCCGGGCACCCGACCGTCCAGCGCCTCGGCGATCACCTTGCCGGTGGTGGGCCCGATGCCGGCCAGCTCGGTGAGCTTGCCCTGGGCGTGGAGGCCGGCGATGGCCTCGTCGCCCTCGGCCTCCACCACGTCCCGGGCCCGGGCGAAGGCCCGCACCTTCTGGCCCTCGGCCAGGGCGCGGTCGAGCAGGTACACGATGCGGTCGAGGGCGTCGGCGGGGCTCATGCTCACAGCGTCACCATCACAGGATCTCGAACCCGATCTCGACGGCCGCCTGCACGGTCAGCTCGGCGGCGCCGAGGTCCTCGACCGGCGGCTCGGCCTCGGCCGCGGCGAAGCCCCGAGCGGCGGCCATCATCGGGCGGGCCACCGGCTCGAAGGGCTGGGAGCCCCCACCCCGCAGGCCCGGCTCGGCGATCCAGGCGATCGGCCCCAGCCCGACGTCCAGTGCCTCCGCGTAGGCCTGGGCCCGTAGCCGGGCGTCCTCGGCCGCGGCCCGGCGGGCCTCGCCGTAGGCCGGGTTGGTCGGGTTCAGGCTCCAGGACGGCCCGGTGACCGCCGCGCCCGCCTCGACCAGGCCGGCCATCAGCGGGCCGAGGGCGTCGAGGCCGGACACCTCGACGAGGTTGGTGCGGCCGGCCCGCCAGCCGTCGCGCACCTGCTTGTCGTGCTGCCAGCGGAACTTGGGCTGCACGGACAGCGACGCGATGGTGGAACGGGAGATGTCGCCGGCGTGCTCGCGGAGGACCGCGTCGACCGCCGCCGCCAGCTCGGCGCGGTCCCGGTAGGCCTGGTCCTGGTCGCGGTGCTCGGCGGTGACCTCGACGCGTAGACCCGCCAGGTCGGGCAGGGTTCGGACCTCGCCCGTCCCTCGCACCACGATCTCGCGCTCCATGGTTCGGCAAGTTATCTCCAGCCGGCGCGGTCGTTAGCCTCGCAGGGTGGAACGGTTCGGGTTCGTCGGCCTCCCCAACGCCGGCAAGTCATCGCTGTACAACGCCCTCGCCGGCGGGGGCGCCCTGGCCGCGCCCTACGCCTTCGCCACCCGCGACCCCAACGTCGGGGTGGCCAAGGTGGTCGATCAGCGGCTCGACGCCCTGGCGGCCATGTCCGCCAGCCGCAACGTGGTGCCCGCGAGCGTGCAGTTCGTGGACATCGGCGGCCTGGTCGAGGGGGCCAGCAAGGGCGAGGGCCTCGGCAACCGCTTCCTGGCCAGCATCCGCGAGGTCGACGCGGTGGTCTACGTGCTGCGAGCCTTCGCCGACGGCGACGTGCCCGGTCCCTCCGACCCGTTGGAGCACCTGCGGGTGGTGGAGCTCGAGCTCACGCTGGCCGACCTGGAGTCGGTCGAGAACCAGGTGT
Source organism: Acidimicrobiales bacterium (assembly GCA_035649455.1). Taxonomy (GTDB): domain Bacteria; phylum Actinomycetota; class Acidimicrobiia; order Acidimicrobiales; family VFJN01; genus ZC4RG19. The sequence continues at coordinate 30,557 of DASRJN010000491.1, read as the reverse complement.
CCAAGCGGCGCAAGGCGGCCAAGGCCGACCGGGCCCTGGCCGACGAGGTGGCGGCACTGGAGGCGGCCGAGGCGGCGCTCGGCGAGGGCACCCCGCTGTACCGGGCCGACCTCGCTCCCGAGGCGGCGGCGCTGCTGAAGCCCTACTTCCTGCTCACCAACCGCCCGGTCCTGGCGGTGGTCAACCTGGGCGAGGACCAGCTCGACGACGCGGCGTCGATCCTCGCCCCGGTGGAGGCCGAGCTCGCCGGTCGGGCCGAAGTGCTGGGCATGTGCGTCCAGCTGGAGGCCGAGGCCGCCCAGCTCAGCCTGGAGGAGCGGGGCGAGATGCTGGAGGCCCTCGGCCTGGGCGAGGGCGCGCTGGTGCGGTTCGTCCACAGCGCCTACCACCTGCTGGGGCTGCGCACCTTCTTCACGACCGGCGAGAAGGAGTCCCGGGCCTGGACCTTCAGGGCGGGCTGGAAGGCCCCCCGCTGCGCGGGCGTCATCCACACCGACTTCGAGAAGGGCTTCATCCGGGCCGAGGTCATCGCGTGGGACGAGCTGGTCGAGATCGGCTCGTGGTCCAAGGCCCGTGACGTCGGCAAGCTGCGGGTCGAGGGCAAGGACTACGAGGTGGCCGACGGCGACACCCTGGAGATCCGCTTCAACGTCTGAGCGCGGTCACAGACGTGGTAGGAGCTCTCGGGACTCGTCGTTGTAGCAACGCCCGATGTCGAAGGTGTCGGGATCGATTTCCGCGCTGCCGCGCTTGACGGCGATCACATACTGGTTGATCTCGACGCTCTCGATCACGCCACCTCGCCCACCGACGGCCATGAGCAGCTCGAAGCCAAGCGAGGAAAGCGTCTCTGCCCTTTGGTCAGGCTCGCACCAGCCTATGTGGAGAAGCGCCCAGTCCTCGATGACGTAGATACCGCCCGGTCGAACGTACGGGAACAACGTATTGAAGGAGATTCGGCTGGGAGTCAGCCGATGCGACGCATCGTCGACAACCAGGTCGATCCCCTCGCCTGCGAACTCCGTCTCGACAATGCGGCGTACGGCGGCGACATCACTCTGGTCAACGCCGTAGTGAACGCTGACCACGTCATCGAGTCCTTTGTCGGCGATGTACTGCTGCAACGCGGGCGCGGAATTCTCCTCCAGCTCGATCCCGACCAGCCGGCGCGGCTTCGCCAGGGCGGCGAAGAATGCAGTGCTCCCACCCTGGTAGATGCCCAGCTCCACGACGTTCCGGGGACCCAGGCCGGCAACCAGCCCACAGTAATACTCGACTTGCTTCCGCTCTTTGGCGAGCAAGAAGCGGTCGCTGGTCGACTCGAATTCGAACCACCACAAGGCGCGGAAGACCGTGTCGTCCAGGACAAAGTCAGTATCACTCGTCCATTGCACTGGCGGGCTGACCTCCGTGGGCGAGGGCGTCGACGAGGCCTTCCCTACCACGGACCGACCGCAGTTCGCCCGTCGGATCGACCGGGCGACCGAAACCGACTGGCAGCCGGGCGCGGGGCACGGCACAGTGCGATGTGCCCAGCATCGGTGTGATCGGCGAGTACGACCCCGGCAACGAGACCCACGTGGCGACCGGCGACGCCCTGGGTCATTCGGCCCTGAGGTTGGGGACGCAGGTGGACGTCGAGTGGGTGTCCACCGCCGATGTCGGCGACGCGGCGGACCGCCTGGGCTCGTTCGAGGGCCTGCTCATCGCCCCCGGCAGCCCCTACCGCAGCCAGGACGGGGCGCTGGCCGCCATCACCCACGCCCGCACCGAGGGCGTGCCGTTGCTGGGGACGTGCGGCGGCTTCCAGCACCTGGTGATCGAGATCGCCCGGAACGTGGCGGGGATCGCCGGCGCGCAGCACGCCGAGTCCCACCCCGACGCGCCCCAGCTGATGGTCACCCCGCTGGTCTGCTCACTGGTGGGCGAGGTGATGGCGGTCGAGGTGCGCGAGGGCACGCGGGCGGGTTCGGCGTACGGGGAGGCGAGCGTCACCGAGCGGTACTACTGCCGGTTCGGGCTCAACCCCACCTACGTCGACGACCTGGTGGCCGCGGGCCTGCAGGTGAGCGGCACCGACCAGGACGGCGAGGTGCGGATCGTCGAGCTCGCCGACCACCCGTTCTTCCTCGGCACCCTGTTCGTGCCCCAGGCTCGCAGCACGATCATCCACCCTCACCCGTTGGTCACCGCGTTCGTCGAGGCGGCCAAGGCCGGTTGACTGCGTATCTGGGGCGCGGTGTCGGCATGATGAAGTGCCGTGGCCTGGTTACTGAGAGAAGGTGAGGTCCTGGCCAGCCTCGAAGTGGCGCCCACGCGGCGCGCCCGGGCAAAGGGGCTCCTGGGCCGGGACGGCATCGACGGCGCGCTGCTGCTGTCGCCCTCCCGGTCGGTGCACACGCTCGGCATGCGCTTCGCCATCGATGTCGCCTTCTGCGACGGCGACCTCAAGGTGCTGCGGGTGGTGACCATGCGCCGCCACCGCCTGTCCCGGCCCGTGTGGCGGGCCCGCTCGGTCATCGAGGCCGAGGCCGGGGCGTTCTCCCGCTGGAACCTGCGGCCCGGCGACCAGCTCGAGGTCAAGGGATGACCCAGGCGGGCAGCCTGGTGCTGGTGGGCACGCCCATCGGCAACCTCGGCGACCTCGCGCCGCGGGCGGCCGAAGCTCTGGCGGGCGCGGACGCGGTCTGCTGCGAGGACACCCGCCGGACCGGCAAGCTGCTCAGCTTGGCGGGCATCGAGCGCCGGCCGCTGGTGGTGGTGAACGAGCACAGCGAGGCCCGCGAGATCCCCCAGGTGCTGGCCCGCCTGGCCCGGGGCGAGCGCGTCGCCCTGGTGTCGGACGCGGGCATGCCGGGCATCTCCGACCCCGGCGAACGGCTGGTGGCGGCGGTCGTGGCCGCCGGCCATGCGGTCGAGGTCGTCCCGGGGCCGTCGGCGTCGCTGGCGGCTCTGGTGGTCAGCGGGCTGCCCACGGGCCGCTTCGTGTTCGAGGGCTTCCTGCCCCGCAAGGGCGCGGGCCGCACCGAGCGGCTGGGCGCGGTGGCCCGCGAGCTCCGCACCACCGTGCTCTACGAGGCGCCCCACCGTCTGGCCCGCACCCTGGCGGACCTGGCTGCGGCCTGCGGAGACGGCCGGCCGGTGGTCGTGGCCCGCGAGCTCACCAAGCTGCACGAGGAGGTGTGGCGAGGCACGCTGGGGGGCGCCGTCGCCTGGGCCGAGGACCGCCAGCCCCGGGGGGAGATGGTCATAGTGCTGGCCGGGGCCCCCGCGGCCGCCCCCCCGGACGACGAGGACGTGCTGGCCGCCCTCCGGGACGAGCTGGCGGCCGGAGCCACCGCCCGCGACGCGGCCCGGGCCGTCGCCGACCGGCTGTCGGTCCCGCGCCGGCGGGCCTACGACCTGGCCGTCACCGCCAGCCACGACCGCGACTGAACCGCCGGGGGCTCAGCCCACGACGTTGAGGTGCTTGGCCGCGATCTCGGGGGCCACGATGTCGATCATCACGCCGGTGCCCTGCTCGAAGCCGGCCACGCTGGTGACCCGCGGCAGCACATGCACGTGCCAGTGGAACGGGCCGGCGTGGCGGTGGGGTGCGGTGTGGAACACCAGGTTGTAGGCGACGCCCCCGAGGCTGCCCCGGAGCCGGGCCAGGACGGTGCGGATGGCCCGGCCCACCGCGGCCACATCCGCGGGGGCGGCGTCGATGACCTGGACGGCGTGCTGCCGGGGGAGCACGAGCATCTCGTAGGGGGTGCCGGACCAGAACGGGCACACCACCACGACCCGGTCGTCGGCGTACACCAGCCGGTGGTCGGCGGCCTCCTCCGCCTCGAGGGTGGTGCACAGCAGGCACGAGCCCTCGAACCGCCGGAAGCCGGCCTCCTCCTCGGCGATCTCGCCGGGGACGAAGGGGATGCCCAGCAGCTGGCCGTGCGGGTGCACCAGGCTGGCGCCCGCCTCGCGGCCGTGGTTCACGATCACCTGCGTGTAGCGGATCGAGGGCCGGCGGGCGTGGTCTTCCATGCGGTCCCGGATGGCCGCCATGGTGACCGCGGCCTGGGCGTCGTCCAGGTCGGCCCAGCCCGAGTCGTGGTCCGGCGAGAACACCAGCACCTCGTGGATGCCGCTCGCCGCCGCCTGCGTGAACACCGGGCCCATGTTCTGGACGCGCAGGGGCTCGTCGCCATCGAAGGCGGGGTAGCGGTTGGGCACGACCCGCACCACCCAGTCGCCGTGCTTGCCGTAGGTCTCGAGGGCCGGTGGGGTGGCCTCTTCGTTGCCGGGGCAGAACGGGCAGGGGCGCTCGGGGTCGGCTTCGACAGGGAGCTGGCGGGACACGAGATCACCGGGGCGGTTCTCGCGATCGACGGCGACGGCGACCCAGCGGCCGGTGAGGGGGTTGAGGCGGAGCTGGCTCATCGAGGCAGCGAAATCAGGCGGCGGCTATCCACGAACGTGAACACCGCGTCAAAGTATCGCCTTCGGCCCGGACGCACGGACCGTGTTGTCGCCGTCGTGGTCACTCGTCCCGGGCATAGCTGCTCACATGGCTCTCGGAGGACAGCGAGTACGGCTCACCCCGCCACCCTGCGTGGCGGTCCACGAGCACAAGCCCTGCTTCCGCGGCCAACGCGTCGATCTCCTCGGGCCCCGCGTAGTGGAGCACGAACGGGCGCAGGCGAATGCCTTCCTCCCGGATCTGGACGTGCTGGCCGGTGACGGTGCGGGCGTCCGGATCGATCCGGCTCACGGTCAGCACGACCTCGTCCAGGCCGATGTGGCGGGGCTCGACCGCGCTGGTCACCGCGTCCGGCTCGCCCGCGGGCGGCGGCACGAACGCCTCGACCAGCACGCGGCCCCCGGGCGCCAGGACGCCGGCCACCCGGGCCAGGCAGCGGCGCTGGGATTCCGTGTCGGTGAGGTTGAAAAGCGTGTTGTATGCGCACAGCACGACCGCGAAGGCGGCCGGCGCCCCCGGGCCGAGGTCAAGGGCGGCCATGTCGCCCACCACCGCGTGCACGGCCGCACCGCCCGGCTTGGCCCGCAGCCGCTCGACCATGGCGGCCGAGGCGTCCAGCGCCCACACCTCGAGGCCACGAGCCGCCAGCGGCACCGCCAGCCGCCCGCTGCCCGCCCCCAGCTCCAGCACCGGACCGGGCGGGTCGCCCGCCAGCGCGGCCACCCGATCGACGGTGGCCTCGACGTCGGTGACGTCCTGGTACCAGCCGTCGTAGACGTCGGCGAGGCGATCGCCGTAGGTGCCGGGTCCGTAGCCCTCCACATGCGCCTCCGGGGCGTTGGCGTGCAGCAGCCCTGCCCATCATGGGCGATGATGGCCCGATGGACGATCCCGGGGTGACGCGGCAGGGCTGGGCGGTGCCCGGCTCGGTCGTCGATCAGCCGGTCCCCGAAGCTCCCACCCCGGTGGCGCCGTCCGAACCGCCACTCGTCTCGCCCGACGGCGAGCGGGCCCGGCCGGGAGCGGACGCGGTGCCCTCCATCCCGCTCATGCCCCGCACCACGGCCGACATCCTGGACGGCGGCTTCGCGGTGCTGAAGGCCCGCCCCGCCCGCATCATCGGGCTGACCGCGGCCTTCGTCGTCCCCCTCCAAGTGGTCGCGGCCTATCTCCAGCGTGACTATCTGGGCGGGGTGCCCATCGCCGACCTCATCACCGACGACCCCACGGTCCTCAACGAGTCGTCCGGGACCCAGGGCGCCGAGATCGTGGCGGGCATCGGCGTCATCCTGCTGTCCACGCTCGCCCTGGTGTGCGTGGCCGCCGCCCTCGCCCACCTCGTCACCCAGTGGACCATGGGGCGCGATCCGCGGATCGGCGAGCTGTTCGGGGTGATCGCCCGACGCTCCTGGCCCCTGCTCGTGACCTTCGTGGTGGTGAAGGTCGCCGAGGTCGGCGGCTTCCTCGCCTGCTACATCGGCCTGCCCTTCGTCATGGCGCTGTTCGTGCCGGTGGCCCCGGTCGTGGCGGTCGAGGGTCAGGGCCCCTTCGCCAGCCTGGGCCGCGCCAGCCGCCTCGCCCGGGCCCGCTACATGCCCACGCTGGGGATCGCCCTGCTCATGGGGCTGACGAGCTGGCTGCTGAGCACCGCGCTCAGCGCCCTGCCGCAGGTGCTGGCCGCCTGGGCCGGGCTGGGCCGGGCGTGGCCCATCCTGGCTGTCGGCAACATCGCGGCCGAGGTCATCGTCGTGCCGTTCGTGGCGGCGTCCACCGTGCTGCTCTACCTCGACCTACGGGTGCGTACCGAGGGCCTCGACATCGAGATGGCCGCCGGCCACGTGCTCGATCGGCGCCCCTGACGTGCTGCTGCCACTGGCGCGGCACTGGCTGCCGCTCGACCTCCCCGACCCGGCGCACGAGCCCGCCGAGGCCCGCGAGGCGGCGGACGAGATCCTGTCCCGGGCCCGGTACAACTGGCGCGACGACCCGACGCTGATCGACCGGGCGGGGGACTGGATCGCCCGGCAGCTCTCGCGCCTGGTGTCGCCGTTCGGCATCGGGGGGGTGCCGGTGTGGGTGGGCTGGCTGGTGCTGTTCGCGCTCGCGGGCCTGGTGGTGTGGCTGGTCTACCGCAGCCGGGCCGGGTGGTCCCTCGGCGGACGGCCTGCAGCCCGCGACGGCAGCCGGGTGGTGGTGGCGCCGGGCGAGGACGACGTGGACTGGCCCGCCGAGGTGGTGCGGGCCGAGGCCGAGGGCCGCTGGCGCGACGCCCTGCGCGCCCGCTATCGCGTGCTGGTGGCGGAGCTGGCCGCCCGCGAGGTCATCACCGACCTGGTGGGGCGCACCGCGGGCGAGCTCGTGGCCGACGTGCGGCGGACCGCCCCCGACGTCGCCGCGGACTTCGCGGCCGCCACCGAGGTGTTCGAGGCCGTGTGGTACGGCGGCGACCCGGCCGGTCCGGAGGTCCGTGACCGCTTCGTGGCCCGGGCCGACCAGGTTCTACGGCGGACGAGCCCGGCGAGGGTGCCGTGAGCAGCGGCGCCCGGAACGTGGGAATCGCCGCGTCCGTGGTGGTGGTGACGCTCCTCACCTTCTGGCTGCTGGGACTGTCGTCCGGGAGCCGCCGCGGCCCTGCCCTGTCACCGTCCTCGGACGACCGGCTCGGCACCAGCGCGCTCGTCGCGCTGGCCGGCGAGCTGGGCACGAACGTGGACGTGGTGGACGGGTTCCCCGATCTCTACGGCGAGCACGCACCCGACGTCGTGCTCCTGCTGCAGGACCTGCTCGACGAGGACCAGACGGCCGTCGTGGAGAACTTCGTCGACGCGGGCGGCACGCTGGTCGTCACCGACCCGGCCTCGTCGTTCTCGCCCGAGCGCACCGGCAGCTTCGACCGGACGGCCGATCTGGGGGCCCCGGCGCGCTTGCGGCAGGACTGCGAGATCGACCCGCTGGCCGGCATCGACGTCGCCGGGATCCGGCCTCGCCACGGTGGCGTGCTGTACCGCCCGCCGGTGGGCTCGGACTCGTGCATCGCCGGCCCGGACGGCTCCGCCTTCGTGGTGGCCACGGGGGAGGGCGACGGCACCGTGGTCGCGTTCGGCGGCGCCGGTGTGCTGGTCAACGCGGCCCTGGCCGACGGTGAGAACGCCCCGGTGGCGGCGGCCCTGCTGGCCCCCCAGCCGGGCACGGACCTGGTGGTGTTGGAGCCCGGCCCGCTGGCCACTCCTGGCGGCGGTCGCACGCTGCTGGACCTGATCGCCCCCGGGGTGAAGGCCGCGCTGATCCAGCTGGCGCTCGCCTTCGGCGTCTACGTGCTGTGGCGGGCGCGGCGCCTGGGTCGCCCGGTGCTCGAGCCCCAGCCCGTGGCGGTGGCCGGCTCCGAGCTGGTGGCGGCGACCGGCAGCCTGCTCGACCGCACCCGCTCGCCGCAGCATGCCGCCGAGCAGTTGCGGCGCGACCTCCGGGCCTTCCTGTGCGATCGCCTGGGTGTGCCCCGGCAGGCCGAGCTGGGCGTGCTGGCGGCCGTGACCGCCGAACGCACGGGCCTGGACGAATCCATGCTGAGCTGGGCGCTGGGGGCCGACCCCGTGCTCGAGGACGCCCAGCTCGTCACCCTGGCCCGCACCATCGACCGCATCCGTGAGGAGGTCCTCACCCATGTATGACGAGCCCACCGACGCGCCCGACGGGCGCGACCCGCGCACGGCCATCCTCGCCGTGCGCGACGAGGTGGCAAAAGTGGTCGTCGGCCAGGACGGCACGCTGTCAGGCCTGGTGGCCGCCCTGCTGGCCCGCGGTCACGTGCTGCTGGAGGGCGTCCCGGGTGTCGCCAAGACGCTGATCGTGAAGGCGCTGGCCGCGGCGCTGGACCTCGACGTCAAACGGGTCCAGTTCACGCCGGACCTGATGCCGTCGGACGTGACCGGCCAGCTCATCCTGGACGGCGAGGGCGCGGGGGAGAACCGGTTCCGGTTCCGGCCGGGCCCGGTGTTTACGAACGTGCTGCTGGCGGACGAGATCAACCGCACCCCGCCCAAGACGCAGGCCGCGCTGCTGGAGTCGATGGAAGAGCGCCAGGTCACGTCCGAGGGCGTGGCCCACCCGCTGCCCGAGCCCTTCATCGTGGTGGCGACCCAGAACCCCATCGAGTACGAGGGGACCTACCCGCTGCCCGAGGCCCAGCTCGACCGCTTCCTGTTCAAGCTGGCGGTGGCCTACCCGACGCCGGAGCAGGAGCAGGAGGTCCTGGCCCGCCACGACCGCGGGCTCGACCCACACGACATCGCGGCTGCGGGCGTGAAGCCGGTGGCCGGGGCCGAGGACATCGCGGCGGCCCGGGCCCAGATCCAGCAGATCCGGGTGGATCCGGCCATCCTCGCCTACATCGTGGGGCTGGTCCGGGCCACCCGGTCGGCGCCCGCGGTCACGCTGGGCGTCTCGCCCCGGGGGGCGGCCATGGTGCTGCATGCGGCCAAGGCGTGGGCGTGGCTGGCGGGGCGCCAGTTCGTGACGCCCGACGAGGTCAAGGCAGTGGTCAAGCCGTGCGTGCGCCACCGCGTCCAGCTCCGCCCCGAGCTGGAGCTGGAGGGCACGACGGTGGACGGCCTGCTCGACGGCATCCTGGCCTCGGTGCCGGTGCCGCGTTGACGGCTCGCCCGCTCCGCCGGCGGCGGGCCGTCGTGCCCACGCGGCGCTCGGCGCTGGTGGCCGCCCTGGCCTCGGCCGTCGTGCTGGTCGTGCCCGGCCCGATCGGGCGGAACCTCCTGGTGGTCAACCTGGTCCTGGTGGCCGTGGCGCTGCTCGACGCCCTGGCGGCGCCCTCGCCCGCCCAGCTGGACGTGCGCCGGACCCTGCCGGGCGCCGTCACGCTGGACCGGCCGGCGGAGGTGGCCTGGACGGTGCGCAACCCGCGGCGCGGGTCCCTGCGGGTGGCCCTGGCCGACGAGCTGGCGCCCTCGCTGCGGGCCGACACCCGCCGGGCCGCGGCCCGCATCCCCGGGCACGGCACCTTGCAGGCGTCGACCCCGATCCGCCCGGCCCGGCGGGGCCGTTTCGTGGTGCGGGAGCTGGTGGTGCGGGTGGAGGGGCCGCTCGGCCTGGCGGCACGGCAGGCGGCGCTCAGCGTGCCGGGCGTGCTGCGGGTGTACCCGTCGTTCCGCTCGAAGGACGAAGCCGAGCTGCGCATCCGCAAGGCCCGCATCCTGGAGGTGGGCCTGCGCTCGGCCCAGGGCCGGGGCGGCGGCACCGAGTTCGATCAGCTGCGCGAGTACAACGTGGACGACGAGTTCCGCCGCATGGACTGGTCCGCCACCGCCCGGGCGGGCCGCCCGATCGTGCGCACCTACCGGGCCGAGCGCAACCAGACGGTGCTCGTGCTGCTGGACAACGGCCGGGTCATGGCCGGGCGGGTCGACGGGGTGCCGCGGGTCGAGCACGCGGTGGACGCGGTGATGATGATGACCGCGGTCGCGACCGGGCTCGGGGACCGGTGCGGCGTGGTCGCCTTCGACCGGGAGGTGCGGGCCGCGGTGCCCCCCGGCAGCGGGCGGGCCCAGCTCGGGCGGGTGGTGGAGGCGCTCTACGACCTGGAGCCAGTGCTGGCGGAGAGCGACTATGCGGGTGCTTTCAGCGAGACGCTGGCGCGCTTCCGGCGGCGCACGATGCTGGTGGTGCTGACCGACCTCGTGGCCCCGGCGGTGGACGAGTGGCTCGTCCCGGCGCTGCCGCTGATCCTGCGCGAGCACGTGGTGGTGGTGGCCGGGGTCAGCGACCCGGACGTGGCGCGGTGGTCCGAGGCGCCGGGGGACGAGCCGACGACGGTGTACCGGCGGGCCGCGGCGTTGAGCGCCCTCGAGGCGCGGCGGCGCACGGTGATCCGGTTGCGGGGCCTGGGGGCCACCGTCATCGACGCCCGGCCCGGACGGCTGGCGCCGGCGCTGGCGGACACCTACCTGCGGGTCAAGGCCACCGGCCGCCTGTAGCTCAGCCGGCCCAGGCCCGCTCGCGGGCCGCGGCCAGCTCGGCCCAGCCCCGGTCGAGCTCGCCCAGCTCGCCGGTCACGCCGCGGGCGGCGGCCGCCCGCCCCTGGACCACGATCCAGGTCACGAACACCGTCCAGGCCCCCACCCCCAGCCCGACCCGCAGGGCGGTGGCCACGCCGCGGCCGGTGACGAAGCCCTCGATGATCCCCGCGGTGGCGAAGGCCAGTACCAGCCCGAGGGCGATGACGCCTGCCCGCCGGGCCTCCTCACCGACCGCCCGGCCCCGCGGGCGGTCACCAGGCGCGATGACGGCCCAGCCCAACCGCAGGCCGGCGGCGCCCGCGATCACGATGGCGGTCAGCTCCAGCAGCCCATGGGGCAGGATCAGCCCGAAGAACTTCGGCAGCTCCCCGGCGTCGGCGAACAGGCCGCCGGCGAGGCCCAGCAGCGCGCCGTTCGCCACCAGCGCCGCCACGGTGGGCAGGCACAGCAGGATCCCGCCGGCGAAGGCCATGACCGCCACCCGGATGTTGTTGACCGTCACCTCCGTGGCGAACTGCGAGGCCGGCTCGGACGAGTAGTAGTCCTCGAAGTCCTCGTTGAGGTAGGCCTCGCGCACGGCGTCGGGGGCCGTGGCTTCGAGGGCCGCCTCGCTGGTGCTCACCCAGATGCCGAGGGCCAGCGCCGGGATCAGCAGCAGCGCCGCCGACACGGCCACGAAGCGGCCGCTCTGCCAGACCGCGGCCGGGAAGCGCCAGGCGAAGAAGTCGGCCACGGCGCGGGCGGTGCGGGTGCGGCTGGCGTAGATGACGCCGTTGGCCTGGCCCACCAGCCGGGTCAGCCAGCGCACCAGGCCGGGGTCGTCGTAGGCCACCCGGGCGTGCGAGAGGTGGGACGACACCCGCTGGTAGAGGTCGATCAGCTCCTCCACCTCGGCCGGGGTTAGGCGCCTGGTGCCGCGGCCCGCGCGTCGCGAGAGCACGTCGAGCCGGTCCCAGGCGGGCCGGTTGCGGGCGATGAAGCGGTCGATGTCCATCGGTGGAGGCGGCGCAGCGCCTTCGGGACGCTAGCGGTGGGCGCAGCAGTAACGTGCGCGCATGGAGCCAGCGGTGACCGGGGCGACGGCCGCGTCCCAGCGCATCGTCACCCCCGAGGCGGTCATCCTCGACCTCGAGCGGGCGGGCGTGGCCTCCCGCACGCTGGCGTTCACCATCGACATCCTCGCCCTCGGGGCCGTGCTGGTGGCCATCGCCTTCGTGGTGACCCAGACCGTGGGCAACATCGAGGGCATCGGCGGGGCGGTGGCCGCCGTCCTCACCAGCGCGGGCGTGGTGGTGGTGTGGTTCTGCGCGTGGGAGACGCTGTGGCGGGGGCGCACCCCGGGCAAGGCCGCGCTGGGCCTGCGGGCGGTGAGCCAGGACGGCACCACCATCCGGTTCCAGCAGGCGTTCGTGCGGGCGGCGGTGGGGCTCATCGACATCTTCATCCCGCCGGTGGGGTTCACCGCGGTCGTGTCCGCCCTGCTGTCCCCCCGGGACCAGCGCCTCGGCGACATGGCGGCCGGCACCCTGGTGGTGCGGGAGCGGTCGGCCCAGTCCCTGGTCGTGCCCGCCTGGTTCTCCCCGCCCCCGGGGTACGAGGGGTACGTGGCCTCGCTCGACGTGAGCGCCCTGGACGACGACGCCTACGGCCTCGTGCGCACGTTCCTCATGCGCTACGCCCAGCTGACCCCCGGGGCTCGCGAGCATCTGGCGTTGCGCCTGGCCAACCCGCTGGCGGTCCGCATGGACCACTCGCCGCCGCGCTGGCTGCACCCCTACATGTTCCTGGTGTGCCTGGCGGCGGCCTGGCAGCGGACCCACGGCGCGCCGGCGCCGGCACCCCCCGCCTGGCGCTGAGCGCACCTTCGGGTGCGACACTGGCTCAGTGCCCGACCGGCTCACCTACCTCGATCACGCGGCCACGACCGCGCTGCGCCCGGAGGCGGCCGCCGCCATGGCGCCGTGGCTGGGCGACCGCTTCGGCAACCCGTCCGGCGCGCACCGCGTGGCCCGAGCCGCCCGCCAGGTGGTGGACGAGGCCCGCGACGCGGTGGCCGCGGCGGTGGGGTGCCGGCCGGGAGACGTGATCTTCACCGGCGGGGGCACCGAGGCCGACAACCTGGCGGTCCTCGGGGTCCACGCGGCCCGGCCCGGGCCGGTGCTGTGCAGCGCGGTCGAGCACGAAGCGGTCCTGGCCGCGGTGGGCCTGGTCGGGGGGCGGACGGTGGCGGTGGACCGGCGCGGGGTCATCGACCTCGACGCCCTGGCCGCGGCCTTGCCGCCGGAGACGACGCTGGTCTCGGTCATGGCGGCCAACAACGAGGTGGGCGCCATCCAGCCGGTGCCCGACGTCGCCGAGGTCGTGCGGCGCCGGGTGCCGTCCGCCGCGCTCCACACCGACGCGGTGCAGGCCGCCCCGTGGCTCGACCTCCCGGACCTGGTGGCCGGAGCCGACCTGATCAGCCTGAGCTCGCACAAGCTGGGCGGGCCGCAGGGCGTGGGCGCGCTGGTGGCGCGGCCCGGCACCCCGCTGCGGGCGCGGGCCCTCGGCGGCGGCCAGGAGCGCGAGCTGCGCAGCGGCACGCACAACGTGGCCGGCATCGCCGGCTTCGCTGCCGCCCTCATCGCCACGCGGGCCCAGCGGGACGCGACCGCGGCGAGGGTGAGCGCCCTGCGCGACCGGCTGGCCGACGGGCTGCTGACCGCCATCCCCGGGGCCGGCGAGACCGGGGTCGAGCGGTCGGGGCGGCTGCCGGGGCTGGTCCACCTGTGCCTCCCGGGGATCGAGAGCGAGCCCTTGCTGTTCCTGCTGGACGAGGCGGGCGTGTGCGCCTCGGCCGCGTCCGCCTGCGCCAGCGGCGCCCAGCAGCGCTCGCACGTGCTGGCGGCCATGGGCGTGCCGCCGGACCGGGCCGCGGGGACGCTGCGGCTGTCGCTCGGCTGGCCCTCCACGGACGCGGACGTCGACCACGCCCTGGCGGTCATCCCCGCGGCCGTGGGCCGCCTGCGGGAGGCGGCGGCATGAAGGTGCTGGTGGCCATGTCCGGGGGCGTGGACTCGTCGGTGGCCGCGGCCCGGCTGCTCGCGGCCGGGCACGAGGTGGTGGGCGTGACCATGAAGCTGTGGGGCGGCGAGTCGGACACCGGCTGCTGCTCGGTCAGCGACGTGGACGACGCTCGCCGCGTGGCCCAGCAGCTGGGCATCCCCCACCACACGTGGACCTTCAGCGACGACTTCGAGCACCACGTCGTCGAGCCGTACGTCGCTGCCCACCGCCAGGGCGTCACCCCGAACCCCTGCGTGGAGTGCAACCGCCACCTCAAGTTCGACCGGCTCACCCGGCGCGCCTGGGCGGTCGGCTTCGACGCCGTCGCCACCGGGCACCACGCCCGCATCGTCGCCCGGCCCGACGGGACCCGGCGCCTCGCCCGCGGCGCGGACCCGGCCAAGGACCAGAGCTACGTCCTCTACGTGCTCGACCAGGCCACGCTGGCCCGCACGCTGTTGCCGGTGGGGGAGACGTCGAAGGACGCCGTGCGGGCCGAGGCCGTCGCGCTGGGCCTGCGGACCGCGGACAAGCCCGACAGCCAGGACGTGTGCTTCGTGACCGCGGCCCACGGCCGCGGCGACTTCCTCGGCCGGCGCATCCGGCTGCGGCCGGGCCGCATCGTGGACGAGACCGGCCGCGACGTGGGTGCGGTCGACGCCGTCGAGCTGGTCACGGTGGGGCAGCGCCGGGGCTTGGGGCTGCCGGGGGGCAGCGCCCCTCGTTACGTCACCGAGGTGGACGTCCCGGCCGCCACCGTACGGGTCGGGCCCGAGGCCGACCTCCAGGTCGAGGCGGTCACGCTGGACACACTGGTGTGGGCCGGCGGCCCGGTCACGGGGCCGGCCGAGGCGCAGTGCAGTGCCCACGGCGTTCCCCGCCCGGCCCGGGTCGCGCCCACGGGCTCCAGCGGCGAGCGGGCGATCGTCCGCTTCGACCGGCCGGAGCGGCGCGTCGCCCCCGGCCAGTCCGTCGTGCTCTACCACGGCGACGAGGTGGTGGGCGGCGGGGTGGTGGCGCAGGTCACGGACTGAAGCGTTCCGAAACTCTTGCGTTTCGGAAATTGGCGGCGCATCCTGGGTTCCATGCCCGCTGCATCCGCTGCCCTCGCCCCCGACGCACGCGAGGCCGATCCCCGTCGCTGGATCGTGCTCGCGGTCATGTGCCTCAGCCTGTTGCTGATCGTGATGGACAACACGATCGTCAACGTGGCCATCCCCACCCTGCAGAAGGACCTCGGCGCCTCCACCAGCCAACTCCAGTGGGTGGTCGACGCCTACGTGCTGGTCTTCGCCGGCCTGCTGCTCACCATGGGCAGCCTGGGCGACCGCTTCGGCCGGCGAGGAGCGCTGGCCCTCGGCCTCGCCATCATGGGCAGCGCCTCGATCCTGTCCGCCTTCGCCGGCAGCGCCAACCAGCTCATCGTCACCCGGGCGATCATGGGCATCGGCGGCGCGCTGATCATGCCGGCGACGCTCTCGATCATCACCAACGTGTTCACCGTCCGGAAGGAGCGCGCCCAGGCCATCGCCATGTGGGCCGCGACCGCCGGTGTGGCCGTCGCCATCGGCCCGGTGACCGGCGGCTTCCTGATCGAGCACTTCTGGTGGGGCTCGGTCTTCCTGGTCAACGTGCCGGTCGTGGTCCTGGCCCTGATCCTGGGCCAGATCTTCGTGCCCACCTCGCGGGACCCCGCGGCTCCGCCGGTCGACGCCCCCGGCGCGGTCCTGTCGATCACCGGCCTGGTGGCCCTGGTGTGGGCCATCATCGAGGGCCCCAACGGCTGGACCGACCCGGCCGTCATCGGTGCCTTCGCCCTGGCGGCCGTGCTGCTCGGCTCGTTCGTGGCCTGGGAGCGGCACACGCGCACGCCGATGCTCGACATCAACTTCTTCCGCAACCCGCGGTTCAGCGCCGCGAGCGTGTCCCTGATGCTCACGTTCTTCGCCATGTTCGGCTCGCTGTTCCTGCTCACCCAGTACCTGCAGTCGGTGCTCGGCTACACCGCCCTCCAGGCGGGCGTGCGGCTGATCCCCATGGCGGCCACCCAGATAGTGGTGGCCCCGCTGTCCGCCAAGATCGTCGAGCGGGTGGGCAGCAAGGTCGTGGTCGCCGCGGGCCTGCTCATCGGGGCCGTCGGGCTGGGGATCGCCAGCCAGCTGACGCCGGGCTCCACCTATCCCGAGGTCGCCGTGTCGCTGATCGTGCTGGCCATCGGCATAGCCCTGGTCATGCCGCCGGCCACCGAGTCGATCATGGGCTCGCTGCCACTGGCCAAGGCGGGCGTCGGCTCGGCCGTGAACGACACCACGCGCCAGGTGGGCGGGGCCCTGGGTGTGGCCGTCCTGGGCTCGGTGATGATGTCGACCTACCGGCCCCGGGTCTCCGACGCCATCGCCGGCCTGCCGCTGCCCGCCGAAGCGGCCCACGCGGTGACCGACCAGGTGGGCGCCGCCCTCCGCATCGGCGAGTCCCTGGGCCCGCAGGGTGCGGGGCTGGTGGATGCGGCCTCCAACGGCTTCACCGACGGTATGGCCGTCGCCTTCCTGATCGGCGCCGTCGCCCTGCTGGTGGGTGCCGTCATCGTGGCCCTGTACCTCCCGGCCCGGGCCCACGACCACGAGTCCGAGGTCCCGGCCGCCGGTCCCGAGCCCGAGCCGGTCCCGGTCGACGGTGACGGCGCCGAACCGGTCGCCGCGGCCGGCGGCTCCGACGGGCACCGGTCCGAGCCGGTCGACGCTCCCGCTCCGGCCGCCGATCCCGGCGAAGCTCCGGCCAAGGTGCGATGACCGCCGCCGTCTCCCCCGATGACGCCCCCGACGACGCGGTGCCGTCGATCGCCGAGCGCCGGCCCGGACGTCCCCGCGACGCCCGGGCCGACGCCGCCATCCGCCGGGCCGCGATCGAGGTCCTGGCGGACAAGGGGCCGGGCGGGTTCACGGTCGACGAGGTGGCGGCGCGGGCCGGCTGCGGCAAGGCGACGATCTACCGCCGCTGGCCGTCCCGGGCCAACCTGCTGCTCGACACCGCCCACAGCATGGGCCTGGAGCCCGAGCGGGTGGACACCGGATCGGTGCACGACGACCTGGTCCGCCTGATCAGCCAGCTGGCCGCCAAGCTGCGGGACACCCCCGCGGGCCGCATCATGCCGGGTGTCATCGCCGAGGCCTCGGTCAATCCCGAGATGCGCCAGGTGCTGTCCGCCTTCATCCGCGACCGGCGCGAGCGCCCCCGCGAGGTGGTCGAGCGGGCCATCGCCCGGGGCGAGCTCGCCCCCGACACCGACGTCGAGCTGGTCCTGGACATGATCGGCGCCGTGCCCTTCTACCGCGAGCTGGTGAGCGGCCAGCCGCTGGACGAGCGCGACGTCCGGCGCGTGGTCGACATCGTGCTCGCCGGACTGGACGCGGGCTAGCCGATCCGACGCCGGCGGGCCTCGTCGAGGACGCGGCCGGGGCGGCTCGGGGTGAACAGGACGGCGTCGACGGTGACGAGCTCGGCCACCTGGCCGCGGGCCGCCGCGGGGACCAGCTCGAGCGGTTCGAGCATGCGGGCCTCCAGCGCCAGGCCGGCGGCGCCGACGGTGAGGTCGACGGCATCGCTGCCGGCAGGGGCGGCGGCCAGGGACCGGACCGACGTGCGGCGCAGCAGGATCGGCTCGGCGAGGGCCAGCGCGTCGTGCAGGACGACGCCCCGCGGCACGAACACCACCCAGCGCCGGGACAGGCCGTGGAGCGAGCGGGCGCCCCACGCCACGAGCGGCGCGCCCAGCACCAGGACCGCCAGGCCGGGAAGCCAGCGGCCCGCCGCCACCCACAGCACGCCGAGCGCAGGGACGGCCACCACCACCAGCCAGACCAGCTCCACCGGGCCCGCCAGGAGCGGCGTCGGGGTGCGGAGCGGCAGCCGGCGCTCGTCGCCGTACGACGAGCCGTCCACGAACGCCTCGGCCGTCGCGGGGGCCAGCGCCACCAGCGCCGCCACCAGGCCGGCGACCATCCCGACGCCCCCCGCCACCGCACCCCCGCCCGCCGCGATGGCCACGGCCACGGCCAGCGGCACCGCGGGGGCGGCCACCCGCAGCACGGTGAGGCTCAGCGTCGAGGGCACGAACGTCGCCACCAACGTCGCCAGCCAGACGGCGAGGCAGCCGGTCCCGACGACCCAGCGCACGGGGTCGCTCGCGTCCGCCACGGCCCGGTCGATCACCGGCGCGACCAGCAGCGGGAGCACCAGCCAGGCGACGCGCGCGGGCCACGCGGAGTGGGCGAGGAGCGAGGCGCGGGCGCCGATCCCGGCGTCCCGGCCGGGCCGCGTCGCGGGTGCTGAGCGGGGTTCCACCGCCCGGAGATTTGCCGATGGTGCCGCTGGGTCGCTATTTCAGACGTGGGAACAGTCAAGAGGGTGGCGCTCAGTGACCAACAGCGTGGAGCCGCGGGTGGCGGAACCATGAGGGAGGTGCTCCTCCCTGTCGGGCTCGCGTCCACCATCGGGAGCCTGCCGCACGAGGCGGTGGGCGAGGCCGTCGCGTTCGTGCTCGGCAGCCAGCCCCGGCTGCCGGCCGCGCCGTCCCTACCCCGTCGCTCCGCGGTCGAGGGGATGATCCCCCAGGCCGCGTGGGGCATCGAAGGCGTGCAGGTCCTGCCGGACGGCTCCCTGCTGGTGGACGAGGCGGCGGTCGATCCCGACCGGCCGCTCGCCGGCGGGGTCGACGGCGAGCCGTTCGTGGGACTGCGGGCCTTCCTGGAGGCGATCGCCGGCCGGGTGGCGCCGTTCAAGGTCCAGCTGACCGGGCCGGTCACGCTGGGCTTGGTTCTGCACGCGGTGGGGGTGTCCCGCGACCGGGCCTTTGCGGTGGCAGCCCAGGCCGTGAGCGCGCGCACCCAGGCCGTGCTGCAGGCTGCCCGGGAGGCGGCCCCGGGGGCGACGCCGCTCATGTTCCTCGACGAGCCCGGCCTCACCGCGGCGCTGGAGCCCGACTTCCCGCTCGACCTGGGCGACACCCTCGACCTGGTGTCGGCGGCCCTGGCGGCCATCGAGGAGCGGGCCATCGGCGGGCTCCACTGCTGCGGCCGGGCCGACTGGCCGGTGGTGCTGCAGGCCGGCCCCCAGATGTTGTCGCTGCCCGTCGACGCCGGGGCCGCCGACCATCCGGGGGCGTTCGCCGACTACCTGGAGCGGGGCGGTTGGCTCGCCTGGGGCGCGGTCCCCACCGACCGGCCGCTGGGTGAGGGCCCCGAGATCCTGTGGCGCCGCCTGGTGGCCGAGTGGGACGCCCTGGCCGAGGGGGGCTGCGAGCCCGAGCTGCTGGTCGAGCAGGCCCTGATCACCCCGGCCTGCGGGCTGGTGGGCATGGACGTCGCCCAAGCGGCCCACGTGGTGGAGCTGGCCACCCACCTGGGCCAGCGGGTCGAGGCCCGCGCGGTGGAGCTCGGTCTCACCTTGGGGGCTTAGCCCCGTAACCTCGGCCCATGGCCGACCGAGAGATCGAGCAGCGAGTGGAGCAGCTGCGCGCCGAGATCACCGAGCACAACCGGCGCTACCACGAGCTCGACGACCCCATCATCAGCGACGGGGACTTCGACGCTCTGGTGCGGGAGCTGCGCGCGCTCGAGGAGGAGTTCCCCGAGCTCATCACACCCGACTCGCCCACCGGCCGCGTGGGTGGGGCTCCCGCGGTCACCCTGTTCGCGCCGGTCACCCACACGGTCCCGATGATGAGCCTGGACAACGCCTTCGACGAGGCCGAGCTGCGGGCCTGGGTCGAGCGGCTCCACCGGCGCCTGGCCGGTGCGCCCGCCGCCTCGGAGGAGGAGACCGGCTCGGACGAGGTCGGCTACGTGTGCGAGCTCAAGATCGACGGGCTGGCCATCTCCATCCGCTATGAGGACGGCCGCTTCGCCCGGGCCGCCACCCGCGGCGACGGGCGTACCGGCGAGGACGTCACCGAGAACGTCCGGACGGTGGCGCAGATCCCCAAGTCCCTCGGTCGGGATGCCCCCCGGGTGCTGGAGGTGAGGGGCGAGATCTACATGGCGCTGTCGGCCTTCCGGGCGCTCAACGAACGCCAGGAAGCCGCCGAGCTGCGCCCCTTCGTCAACCCTCGCAACGCCGCGGCCGGGGCGCTACGCCAGAAGGACCCCCGCGTCACGGCCGAGCGCGAGCTGGCGCTGTGGTCCTACCAGTTGGGCGAGGTCGACGGCGGCCCCGACTTCACCACCCACCACGAGACGCTGGACTGGCTGTCTTCGCTCGGCTTCCCGGTCAACCCCGAGATCCGCCGGGTGAGCGGTCCGGAGGACGTCCTCGACTACAGCCTCCACTGGCAGCACCACCGCCACGACCTCGACTACGAGATCGACGGGGCCGTGGTCAAGGTGGACGACCTGGCCCGCCGCGAGCTGCTGGGCGCCACCTCCAAGGCGCCGCGCTGGGCGCTGGCTTACAAGTTCCCCCCCGAGGAGCGCACCACCCGGCTCGAGGACATCCAGGTCTCCATCGGCCGCACCGGCCGGGCCACCCCCTTCGCGGTGCTGGAGCCGGTGTTCGTGGGCGGCGTGACCGTGGGCCAGGCCACGCTGCACAACGAGGACCAGGTGCGGATCAAGGACGTGCGCCCGGGCGACAAGGTGATCGTGCGCCGGGCGGGCGACGTCATCCCCGAGGTCCTGGGCGCGGTGGTGGCCGAGCGGCCCGAGGACAGCGAGCCCTGGGTGTTCCCGACCGTGTGCCCGTGCCCGGTGGGCTCGACGCTCGTGCGACCGGAGGGAGAGGCCGAGCACCGCTGCATCCATCCGGAGTGCCCGATCCAGCGCCACGGCGCCATCGAGCACTTCGCCAGCCGCGGCGCCCTGGACATCGATGCGCTCGGGGGCAAGCGCATCGCCCAGCTCATCGACGCGGGCATGGTGTCCAGCGTGGCCGACCTGTACCAGCTCGACTGGGACCGGGTCGAGCAGCTGGAACGGATGGGCGCGCTGTCGGCGGCCAACCTGCGGGCCTCGATCGAGGCTTCCCGCAGCCGGCCCCTGCCCCGACTGCTGGTGGGCCTGAACGTCCGCCACCTGGGCCCGGCCGCGGCCGAAGCCCTGACCGCGGCGTTCGGCGACCTCGACCGCATCATGGGCGCCTCGGTGGAGGCGCTGGCCGCGGCCGACGGCGTGGGCACGATCATCGCCGAGTCGCTCCACACCTGGTTCGCCGATCCCGCCAACCGCGAGCTGATCGAGCGGCTCAGGGCTGCGGGCCTCAACTTCCAGGGACCGACCGGCGGCGACGCCCGGCCCAAGGTGCTCGCGGGGATGAGCGTGGTCGTCACCGGCACGCTGGAAGGGTTCAGCCGCGAGGAGGCCGAGGCCGCCATCAAGGAGCGGGGCGGCAAGTCCCCCGGGAGCGTGTCGGGCAAGACCACCGCCGTGGTGTTGGGGGAGGGCCCGGGCGCGTCGAAGGTCACCAAGGCCGAGGAGCTGGGCGTCCCGGTCCTGGATGAGGCCGCCTTCCTCAGCCTCCTGGAGACGGGCGAGCTACCCGGTTAGACGACTTGGAAGCACCAGGGGACCTGGCGGTCCGCGGTGCCGCGGCCATCCTGGATGCGCCAGATGACCGCGACCACGCAGTTCCGCCCGGTCTCGAACTGTTCCACCGTCTTGCCGTCGCCCGGCGTGAACATGATGAGGCCGGTCTGCGGGGTCACGACCAGCTCGTCCTCGGGGATCTCGACACCGTTGATCTGGAGCACCCCGTCCCAGCCGGGGGCGAGGTCGATGCCGACACTGGACTGCTGGGGGACCTGGGTGTTGGCCGCGGGGATGAGGGCGTCGACCACCTCGGCGTTGTCGGCCGACAGGCCCTGGTCCTTGTTCTCGCTCAGCGTCAGGAACGCCACGACGAACAACGAGATCGCCACGGCCAGCACGGCGCTGGCGATCACCTTGAACCGGGTGCTGTAGGGCGAGGTCACGGCCATGACAACCGGCAATCCTGCCACGCCTGCGCGGCGGCACCCCAACCCGTCGTGATCCGGTCGGTGCCGGTGAAACCAGTAATCTGTCTCCCGTGGCCATGACCCGCATGACCGACCAGATCGGTCGTGTGCTAGGCGGGCGCTACAGGCTTCTTTCCCCGCTCGGGTCGGGTGCCTCCGCTCAGGTGTACCTGGCGGAGGACGTGCGCCTCCGGCGCCGGGTGGCGGTAAAGCTCCTGCATCCCGGCCTGGCCGACGACGAGTCCTTCCTCCGCCGCTTCCGGGCGGAGGCTCAGGCGACCGCGGCCCTGTCCCATCCCCACCTGCTGGCGGTGTACGACTGGAGCGACGACGAGGTGCCCTACCTGGTCACCGAGTACCTGGGCGGCGGCAGCCTGCGGTCGATGCTCGACAAGGGCAATCGCCTGGCGCCGGCCCAGGCCCTGGTGGTGGGGCTGGAGACGGCACGCGCGCTCGACTACGCCCACCGGCAGGGCTTCGTCCACCGGGACATCAAGCCGGCCAACCTGCTGTTCGGCTCCGACGGCCGGTTGCGGGTGGCGGACTTCGGGCTGGCCCGGGCCATCGCCGAGGCCGGCTGGACCGAACCGGCCGGGGCCGTGCTGGGCACGGCCCGCTATGCGTCGCCCGAACAGGCCCGGGGCGAGTCGATCGACGGCCGCAGCGACGTCTACTCGCTGGCGCTGGTCCTGGTGGAGTCGGTGACGGGCGAGGTGCCGTTCACGGCCGACACCACCATCGGCACGCTGATGGCCCGGCTCGACCACTCGCTCGAGGTTCCCGACGAGCTGGGACCGCTGGCGCCGATCGTGGCCGGTGCCGGGCGGCTCGATCCCGCCGACCGGCTGGACGCCGCCAGCCTGGGCAAGGGCCTGGTGGGCGCGGCGACCCAGCTCCGCCGGCCCGAGCCGCTCCCGCTCACGGGCAGCGACGAGCCCGAGGTCGCCCCGTCCGACGAGCGCGACACCACACTGATGGGCCCGTCCGCCCGGCGGCCTGCGGTGGCCGCCGCGGTCGCGGCGGTGACCCCTCCGCCCGTCACCACCGCGGCGAGCGTGTCGGGCCCCGGGCCGGGTGGCGCCACCACCGTGGTCGAGCGGGTGCCGGCCGCCGAGCTCGCCCCGGATGCGACCGACGTCATGGGCCCGGTGCCGCCCCGCCCGCCGCTCGAGGCGCCCCCGGCTCCCCGCCCGTGGGACACCGGCCATCTCGAGCCTCGCCGCGGCCTGTCCGCGGGCGACCGCAGCGTCCGCCGGCTCATGCTCGGCGCCTTGGTGGTCGCCATGGCCGTGGTCGTCGGCGTGGTCGGAGCCGCCGCCTACATGCAGGCGTCCATCCCGTCGCACACGGTGCCGAACACGCTGGTGGGCGCCCAGTACGACGATGCCCTCAAGACCGTCGAGCCCTTCGGCTGGCACGTGGAGGCCGAGCGAACGCGCCAGGACGGCACGGTGGCGGGCCAGGTGCTCGCCTCGAAGCCGGACGCGGGAGCCAAGCTCAAGGAGGGCGCCAAGCTCACCCTCGTCGTCTCGGAGGGCCCGACCCTGGTGCAGCCGCCCGAGGGGCTGGTGGGCGTCACCCAGGAGGAGGCTACGGCCATGCTGGCGGCCGTCGAGCTGGGCGTCGAGTTCGTGCCCCAGCAGGACGACAACGCCCCCGAGGGCACGGTCCTCGGCTTTGCCGACAACGGCCCGAAGCCGGAGGGCTACCCCAAGGGCGACGCCGTGCGGTTGCTGGTGGCCAGCGACGACGAGCCTGAGGTCCCCGACCTGGTGGGTGTGCCCTACGAGGACGCGGTGGCTCAGCTGCAGAGCCTGGGGCTCACCCCCCAGCTCGAAGCCCGGGAGCCCCGCCGCGGCGAGCAGCCGGGCACCGTGGTGAGCACCGACCCCGAAGCGGGCACCGAGGTGGAGCAGGGCGAGACCGTCCACGTGCTCGTGGCCATCGACGAGGTGAGGGTCCCCTCCGTGCAGGGGATGTCGCTGGACGAGGCCCGGGCCGCGTTGCAGGCGACTGGCTTGGACGTGGGCCGGGTATGCGGGTCCGATGACGGCAGGATTGCGTTCATCGTTCCCGGGGCCGGCAGCCAGGTCGACGTGGGCACCGAGGTCCTCGTCGTCATGGAGGGGGCCCGCCGCTGTCGCGACTGAAAAATTCCAAAACTGGGTCTTGACCAGGGACCCCCGTTCGGGGGACGCTTCCCCTAGCCCAGAGACCCCCTCTGGCGCATCGGCCTCTCCCCGTTCGGCCGAATACAGGACCTCGCCTCTGAGGTTTTTCGTTTCGGCTGTGCGGCGAAAGCTGACATAGCTGTTAGCAGCGACTAAACTACGGAGCGTGCCGGGCCCGTTGGGGCGGTATGCCGGACGCGGTGTTCCCCAGCCGCCGCGATGAGGCTGCCGCCCCAGCAGGCTCGGCACACTTCTTCGTTTCGGACCTGAATGAGAAGGGCGCCCCGCAGGGCGCCCTTCCTTCGATGTCGAGCCGGCGTGGTGCCGGCGCCCCGCTACTCGGTGATCTCTTGGATCCGCTGGGTGAGCTCGGGGTTGGGCGGGCCGCTCTGGAGCGCCATGGCCTTGGTCATGTCGCCCTGGAGCTTGATCTTCCCGGCCATGAACGCCTGCATGGCGGCCTGGGGGTTGGCGTCGACCATCATCGCCTTGGCTGTCTCGTAGTCGAGGGTCGCCGTCACGTCGGGCCCGTCGAGGTGCCCGGTCTCGAGCTCCAGCTCGCCGCTGGTCGTGTCCATGTGGGCGTCCACCGTGCCCTCACCGAAGGGGACTTCGGTGATCACCAGGTTCATCTTGACGGGCTGGGGAGCGGCCGCGGGGGAGTCCAGCTCCGCCCGGATCTTCCGCGCTTCCTCTACCCACTCGTCGGACAAGAACTTGTAAGGCACGGGATTCTCCCCTTCTCGCCGGGCGAACGCCGCATGCTAGCGCGGTAGTTGCAGCGAGAATGCAACAGTCGCCGGGGGCTCAGCCGGCGGTGGTGGTGGTCGTCTCGTCCGCGCCGGTCGTGTCGCTGGTGTCGCTGGTGTCGGTGCTGTCGGACGAGCCCTCGCCGTTGACGCAGCGGTCGAGGATCTGGCGGATCGGCTCCTCCGTGCCCTCGGGGAAGTCCTCGGTGCTGGCCGCCGCGGCGACCTTGTTGAACAGATCCTGGTCATCGCCGAACTCATCCTGGAAGCCCTCGCCGACGCACTCGGCCTGTTGCTGGGTGAGGCCGGCGTCGCGCATGGCGTCCACGACGTCGCTCTCCTTGGCGTCGTTTTGGCTGCACGCAGACAGGGCGAGCATGGCGATCGCGGCCAGCGCGATCAGCGGACGGCGACGGATCATGGGACGGAACACCTCGTTGGGTAAACAGACCGGGCAAGGCTAGCGGCGCGCCGCGCGGCAATCCCACACAGGAGCGGGCCGGCTCAGAACGCGGGCGCGGTCGAGCGGTTGTGGCGCAGGGACGCGATCGCGGCTCGGGCGGTGGCCTCGTCGCTGGCCAGCATGCGGGCCACCTGGCGGGCCACGTAGCCGGACAGCTCGGCCAGCGAGAGGTCGATGCGCCCGGTGCGGTGGAAATGGCTGAACTGGCCCACGGTCCCAACCACACCCAGGGCCAGCAGCTCGGCCGGGTCGGTGTCGGTGACCGTGCCGTCCCGCACGCCGTCGAGGATGAGCACGGTCACGTCGTGCAGGTGCTGCTCGGTGCCCTGGCGCAGGACGTCGGCGACGTTGCGGCCCTCGACGTCGAGCAGCGAGAAGAAGGGCGCGTTCTCGGCCATGAACGCCAGGCTGGCGACGGTGCCCTGGAGGATGCGCACGAGGGCGGGCGCGCCGGCGTCGATGGCCTGGGCCTGCTGGCGCCGCAGCCGGTAGCGGGTCTCGGCCGCCAGCTCCCGGAACAGCGCTTCCTTGTTCTCGAAGTACCAGTAGAAGAGGCCCTTGGCCACGCCCGCCGCTTCCACGATGTCGACCACGCGCGTGGCCTCGTAGCCCTGCTCGGCGAAGAGCCGGGCGGCGGCGTCCAGGAGTTGCTGCTTGCGTTCGGCACCCTGTGAGGTGAGTTGGCGATCGTTCATGTGCGTGGGATCAGTCTGACTGTGGTGGAACAGTGTGTCGGGGCTTGACCCAGGGGTCAATTACCAGCGTACGCTCGACGGCCGTGCAGACCAGTGACGGCAAGGACATCATCCCCGGCTGCGAGCCTTGGTCCGCCGAGGGCGGCACCCAGGGGGCGCTCGTGCTCCACGGGTTCACCGGCAACCCGCAGGGGCTGCGGGGGCTGGCGGAGGCGTTCGCCGCGGCCGGGTTCACGGTCGACCTGCCGCTGCTGCCCGGACATGGCACGTCGGTCGACGACATGCTGGGCACCGATTGGCGGGACTGGTCGGCCACGGCCGAAGCCGCCTACGAGTCGCTGGCCGCCCGCTGCGAGCGGGTGGTGGTGGCGGGGCTGTCCATGGGCGGCACCCTGACCGCGTGGCTGGGCACCCGGCATCCCGAGATCGCGGGGCTGGTGTTCGTGAACCCGGCCATGGACGTCCCCGAGGAGATGGTGAAGGCCCTGGAGGACCTGGTGGCGGCGGGCACCGACCGCATCCCGGCGGTGGGCAACGACGTGGCCGACCCCGCGGCCCGCGAGAAGGCCTACGACGCCACCCCGCTGCGCCCCCTGCTGAGCCTGGCGGCGGCGGCCGCCGCCGTGCGCGAGGACCTGGCCAAGATCACCTGCCCGGCCCTGATCCTCACCAGCACCCAGGATCACGTGGTCTCGCCGGGCGACAGCGACCTCCTGGCCGAGCGCATCGGCGGCCCGGTCGAGCGGGTCACTCTGGAGCGCAGCTACCACGTCGCCACCCTCGATTACGACAAGGACCTGATCAACGAGAAAGCCGTGGGGTTCGCCCGCCGCGTCACCCAATAGCATCGAGTGCCTATGGCCCAGATCACCCGCGAGGACGTCGCGCACGTGGCCCGGCTGGCCCGCCTCCAGCTCACCGAGGACGAGCTGGACACGTTCACCGGCCAGCTGGCCAAGGTGCTCGACCACGCCCGCGATGTGGAGGCGCTCGACGTGGGGGACGTGCCGCCGACCTCGCACCCCTACCCGCTGCAGAACGTGCTGCGCCCCGACGAGCTGCGCCCCACGCTCGACCGCGACGAGGTGCTGGCCGCGGCGCCGGCCACCGAGGACGGCCGGTTCCGGGTCCCGCCGGTGTTGGGGGAGGCCCCGTGAACGCCGACAGCGCGCTGGGCATCGCCGCCGCCGTCCGCTCCGGCACCCGCCGCGCGGTGGAGGTGGTCGAGGAGCACCTCACCGCCATCGCGGCCCGGGACGGCGAGATCCACGCCTTCAACCTGGTGACCGCCGAGGAGGCCCGCCAGGCCGCCCTGGCCCTCGACCGCCGCATCGCCGCGGGCGAGGACCCGGGCCCCCTCGCGGGCGTGCCGGTGGCTCTCAAGGACAACTTGGCCACCACCGGTGTGGCCACCACCTGCTCGTCCCGCATCCTGGAGGGCTGGCGCCCGCCCTACGACGCCACCGTGGTCCGCCGCCTCACCGACGCCGGCGCGGTGATCGTGGGGAAGACCAACCTCGACGAGTTCGCCATGGGCAGCTCCACGGAGAACTCGGCCTTCGGTCCCACCCGCAACCCGCACGACACCAGCCGCGTCCCGGGCGGGTCGTCGGGCGGGTCGGCGGCCGCGGTGGCGGCCGGCTTCACTCCGCTGGCGCTGGGCTCGGACACCGGCGGCTCGATCCGCCAGCCGGCCGCGCTGTGCGGCGTCGTGGGCATGAAGCCGACCTACGGGGCGGTGTCCCGCTACGGGCTGGTGGCCTTCGCCAGCTCGCTGGACCAGATCGGGCCCTTCGCCCGCACCGTGGCCGACGCCGCCGCCCTCTACGAGGTCATCGCGGGCCACGACCCGCTCGACACCACGTCCATCCCCGAGGCGGTGCCGCCGGTGAGCGCCGGCCTGGGCGACGGCGTGGCCGGGCTGCGGGTGGGCCTGGTCACCGAGCTGTGCGAAGCCGAGGGCATCGAGGCCGACGTGTCGGCCCGCGTGGCCGAGGCCGCCGCCGCCCTGGAGCACGCGGGGGCCAAGGTCGGCGACGCCACCGTCCCCGCCGCGGTGTACGGCCTGTCCGCCTACTACCTCATCGCCCCGGCGGAGGCGTCCAGCAACCTGGCCCGCTACGACGGCGTGCGCTTCGGCCTGCGGGTCGACGCTCCCACCACGGGCGAGATGTACGACCGCACCCGCACCGAGGGCTTCGGTGCCGAGGTGAAGCGGCGCATCATGCTCGGCACGTACGCCCTCTCCGCCGGCTACTACGACGCCTTCTACGGCAAGGCGCTGCGGGTGCGCACGCTCATCCTGCGCGACTTCGACGCCGCCTACGACGAGTTCGACGTGCTGCTCAGCCCCACGTCGCCCTCGACCGCCTTCCCTCTGGGAGCCAAGACCGCCGACCCGCTCACCATGTACCTGAACGACGTGTGCACGATCCCGTCCAACCTGGCCGGCCACCCCGCCATCTCGGTGCCGTTCGGGACCGGCGACGACGGCCTGCCCGTCGGCGTGCAGGTCATGGCCCCGGCGCTGCAGGAGGCCCTCATGTTCCGGGTGGCAGCCGCTCTGGAGTCCGCCGCACGGTAGGCCGCCAGTCGCTGCGCCCGACGAGATCGGCCCACGAGCCCGCGGCAGTGTCGCGGGCGCTCATCTCGGCGGGCGCCAGCGGCCAGGCGATCCCCAGGTCGGGATCGTCGTAGCGCACCGCACGGTCTTCGCTAGGGTCGTGCTCCCGATCCATCCGATAGCAGACGTCGGCGAGCTCGGTCAGCACCTGGAAGCCGTGCAACAGGCCAGGAGGGATGTACACGTGCAGGAACTGCTCGTCGTCCAGGCGGAAGGCCTCATGACGGCCGAACGCCGGCGACTCGGGCCGGGCGTCGACCACGACGTCGTGGATCGCACCGCGGGCGCAGCGGACCAGCTTCGCCTCGCCCCGGCCCGCCCGGGTGTGGAGGCCGCGGAGCGTGCCGAGGCCCGAGCGCGACTGGGAATCCTGTACGAACGCGGCCGGGTCGATGCCGTGCTCGGCGGCCACCGCGGCGTCGAAGGTGCGGGTGAAGAAGCCCCGGTGGTCTCGGTGAGGGGCGGGCGCGAACACGAGCACACCCGGCAGCGACGTCGTCCGCACCTGCATCACTTCATCATGGCAGGCCCGGTGCGAAGGGCCGGCCGGTGACCGAGGCCCATCGCTGCCGCTCCTGCCGCGCCACCGCCGGAGAGGTGGTGCTCGACCTGGGCGAGCAACCCGCGTCGGACCACTTCCCGCCCGCCGCCGACCCCGGCCCGGACCCCACCTACCCGCTGCAGATGTGGCTGTGTGCCGCGTGCGGGCTGGCGCAGTTGCTGGTCGATCCCACCGTGCCCGAGGAGCCCCGGGCCACCGAGCCGGCAGCCCTCGTCGAGCAGGCCGTCGACGCCGTCGGCCGGGTGGCGGCCGCCGGCTGGCTGCGAGCGGGCGGGCGCGTCGCGGAGTATGGCAGCCCCCACGGCGGCTCGTGGCTGGACCTGATGGCCGAGCGTGGGCTGACGGTGGTGGGCGACGGCGCGGAGGCCGAGGTCGTGCTCGACTGCTTCGGGCTGATGCACCACGCCGACCAGGCGGCGGCGCTGGCCGAAAGGGCGGCGCGGGTGGCGCCGGGGGGCGTGCTGATGCTCCAGTACCACTCGCTGGGCACCATCGTGCGGCTGGGTCAATGGAACTCGCTGCGCCACGGCCACTACGCCTACTACTCGACCGCGGCGCTGGGTCGCATGCTGGCGTCCGTCGGCTTCGTCGCCCGCCAGGCGTGGCGCTTCGAGCTGTACGGCGGGACGATCCTGCTCGCCGCCACTCGGGCGGAGGCCGCCGGCCCCGGGCCCGACGCCACCGTCACGGAGTTGGAGGCTGAGGAGGCCGCCCTGGGGGTGGAGGACCCGGCCCGGGTCCGCGCCCTGCAGGACAGCGCGGTCTCCCGCGCCGAGGCGCTGCACCGCTGGCTGGCCGACCAGCGGGCTGCGGGGACCCGGGTGTTCGGCTACGGGGCCGCGTCGCGGGCGGTGGCGTTGCTGTGCCGGGCGGGCGTCGACCGCAGCCTTCTGCCGGCAGTGGCCGACGCTTCGCCGGCCAAGCACGGCCGGCGCATGCCTGCCACCGACATCCCGGTGGTGCCCCCCAGCGACCTGGTGGCGACCCGCCCGGAAGCGGTGGCGCTGTTCCTGCCCGACCTGCTGCGGGAGCTGCGGGCGACGCTGCCGGAGGTCGAGGCGGGCGGAGGACGCTGGGTCGATGTGGAGGCACTCGGAGCGACGCCTGTCTGAGAGGCTGCGCCGCTGGGACAGGCCGTAGGCCGGGGATGCGGGGCCCGCGCCGGCGGTGACAAGCTGGCCGGGTGACCGCCGGCGGTGGCGGAACCGCGAGCTGAGCAGCGAAGGACGATCGCGATGCGGACAGGATCGGGCGACGTGCTGGTGACGGGCGCGAGCGGGTTCATCGGGCGGGCACTGGTACGGCGGCTGGCCGCGCACGGCCACCGGCCCGTCTGTACGGCCCGCCATCCGGTCGAGGACCTGGTCGACGGCGCCCGCTGGATTCCCGGTGACCTCACCGACCCGGGCTTCGTCACCCGGCTGGTGGCCGAGGCCCGGCCGTCGGTCGTCTACCACCTGGCCGGCGCCGTCACCGGGAACCGCTCGCTCGAGTGGGTGCCGACCACTCTGGCCACCAACCTGACGGCTGGTGTCAACCTGCTCCAGGCCGTCACCGAGGCTGGGTGCGACCGCGTGGTGCTCACCGGCTCGTGCGATGAGCCCGAGGACGGGGCCGCCCCGTGCTCGCCGTACGCGGCCGCCAAGTGGGCCCTGGGCGGGTACGCCCGCATGTTCCGGTCGCTCTACGGCACTCCGGTGACGACGGCTCGTACGTTCATGGTCTACGGGCCGGACCAGCCCGACCGTTCCAAGCTGGTCCCCTACACGATCACGTC
>DASRJN010000490.1:0-3377 GCA_035649455.1 Acidimicrobiales bacterium | reverse complement strand
CATCGGCCTCGCCATCACGCTGGTGCTCGGCCTGGGCATCACCAAGCTCGACTTCGCCACGGGCCAGGACTCGTACCTGAACAAGGACGAGCAGGTCTACAAGGACAGCGTCGCCTACCAGAGCCTGTTCGGCGGCCAGGCCATGGTCACCCTCTTCACCATGGACGAGGGCAAGACGGTCGCCGACTGGTTCACGACCGAGAACATCGACCACATGACCCAGGTCGAGGAGGAGCTGCGCAACACCGACGGCGTGCTCACCGTCATCAGCCCCATCACCGCTCTGGAGTTCACGCAGGCCATGGTCACCGGTCCGCCGGACGCCCCCGACGACGTCACCCAGAGCGTCGCCGGCCAAGCGCTGCTGGCCGCCCGGGACGCCGAGCCCGACCCCGCAGCCCAGGCCGTCCGCCTGCAGGACGCCGGCACCACCCTCACCCGCATCAGCGAGGTCCAGGGCCCCCACACCTTCGACAACCCCGAGTGGGTCGACTTCCTGCTGTTCGACAACCGGGGCGAGATCCGCAAGTCCCTACGGCCCTTCTTCCCGGACGAGAGCCACGCCCAGTCCATCACCCGGCTGGTCGGCAACGCCTCCCTGGAGGTCGAGGGGGCGGCGAGCGAGCGGGTCGTGACCGAGGTCCAGGCCCAGCCGTTCCAGAACGCCACGACGGTCACCACCGGCGCCTCGGTCCTGCTCAAGGACCTGAACGACTACCTCAAGGGCGGCATGCTCACCCTGGGCGCCATCGCGGTGGGGATCATGGTGGTGATCCTGCTGCTGCTGTTCGGCGTGCGCTGGCGGCTGCTGCCGCTGTTCGTGATCCTCGTCGGCGTCATCTGGGCCTTCGGCCTGGCCGGCTACCTGGGCATCCCCCTGTCGGTGGTGACCATCGCGGGCTTGCCGGTGATGCTGGGCGTAGGCATTGACTACGCGATCCAGATGCACTCCCGGATCGAGGAGGAGGTGGTCATCGACCGGGCGGCGCACCCGATCCAGGAGGCCGCGGTCAACCTCGGTCCCGCCCTGCTGGTCGTCACCTTCGACGCCATCTTCGCCTTCCTGGCCCTGCGCTTCGCCAAGGTGCCCATGATCCGCGACTTCGGCCTGCTGCTGGCCGTGGGCATCGCGGCCATCTGCGTGTGCAGCATCGTCTTGCCCATCGCCATCCTCGGCATCCGTGAATACCGGTCGCCCACCAAGGGCCGCGACTTCAGCCACGGCACGCTGGCCAAGCTGGTGGTGTGGCTGGGCGCGCTGCCGTCCAAGCTGGCCGTCCCGCTCGCCATCGCCAGCGTGGCCATCTTCGTGGGCGGCATCGTGGTCGAGGACCAGCTCGACATCCAGAGCGACCCCGAGGAGTGGGTCAACCAGGACACCCAGGTCATCAAGGACATCGACACCCTCAAGCGGGAGACCGGCTCGTCGGCGGAGCTGGGCATCTTCATCGAGTCCGACGACGTGTTCAGCGACGAGACCGTCGCCTTCGTGACCGACTTCGCCAACGAAGAGCTGGCGCAGCGCCCCGAGGAGCTGCTGACCGCTTCCTCCATGCCGACCACCGTGTCGTTCCTCCTGGAGGTGCCGGACACCACCCCGTTGCCCCCCCGGGGCATCGACGTGGAGCGGGCCTACGAAGTGGCGCCGCCCGACATCCAGGAAGCAACGGTCAACCCGGACGCCAGCGCCCTCAACCTGGTGTTCCGCACTGGGCCCGGCTCGCTCAACGAGCGGGCGGTGTACGTCGACGAGATCCGCGGCGAGCTGGAGTCGGGCGAGACCGCAGGCGGCGTGGTCGTCCCCGAAGGGGTGCGGGCCACCCCGTCCGGGCTGGCCGTCGTGGGCGTGGGCCTGCTGGAGAACATCGAGTCGAACCGCATCCTGCTGACCTACCTCGCCATCCTGTTCGTCTTCCTGTTCCTGTCGGTGCGGCTGCGCAGCGTCGTGCGGGCCCTGCTGTCGATGGTGCCCGTGCTCATCGCCGTGGGCGCCGCCTCGCTGGTGGCGTGGGTGCTGAACCTGCAGCTGAGCCCCATGACCGCGGTGGGCGGGCCGCTGGTGGTGGCACTGTGCACCGAGTTCACCTCGCTGATCCTGTTGCGCTTCATCGAGGAGCGGCACCGCGGCCATCCGCCCAAGGAGGCGGTCGAGGTGACCGCGTCCCGCACCGGGCGGGCGTTCATCGTCTCGGCCCTCACCGCCATCTCGGGTGTGGCCGTCATCGCCCTCTCGTCGCTGCCGCTGCTGCGCGACTTCGGCGCCATCGTGGCCATGAACGTCACGGTGGCGCTGCTGTCGGCGCTGGTGTTCCTGCCGCCCATGCTGGTGTGGGCCGAGGAGCGGGGCTGGGTCACCCGCGGGCTGCGCAAGCCGCCGCCGGTCGGCGGACCGACGCCCACGGCGGCCCCGCGGCCGACACCGGCACCCGAGCACGAGCCCGAGCCGGTCGGGGCGGGAAACCCCGACGGGGCGGACCAAACCTGACCTCGAGAGCGGGCATGATCGCCGGGTGACCGATGACGTCCTCGGCGATCGCGCCCTCGGGCGGGCCACTCTGGCCCGCCAGATCCTGTTGGAACGGGAGGCGCGCGATCTCACGGCCACGGTCGACCACCTGGTCGGCCTGCAGGCCCAGGTCCCGCACAACCCCTACACCGCCCTCTGGTCCCGCCTCGACGCCTTCGACCCCGAGGCGCTCTCCCGCCTGCTGTCCGAGCGGGTCCTGGTCCGCATCGTCACCCTGCGCGGGACCATCCACCTGGTCACCGCGGACGATGCCCTCCGGCTGCCTCCGCTGGTGCAGCCGGTTCTCGACGCCGAGCTCGCTCGCCATCAGACCTTCGCCCCGCGGCTCGCCGAGGTCGACCTCGATGCGGTCATGGCCGTGGCCAAGCCGCTGCTGGACGAGCGGCCGCGCACCGGCCCGGAGCTCCGGGCGCTGCTGGCCGAGCGCCTGCCCGAGCACGACGCCGCCGCCCTCGCCTACGCCTGCCGCAACCGGCTGGCGCTGGTCCAGGTCCCGCCCCGGGGTCTGTGGGGCCGCGGCGGTCAGGTCACGACCACCACGGCCGAGGCGTGGCTGGGCCGGAAGCTGGACCCCGAGCCGTCCATCGACGCCGCGGTCCTGCGCTACCTGGCCGCGTTCGGGCCTGCGACCGTGGCGGACGTAGCCACGTGGTCCCGCCTCACCGGGTTCCGAGAGGTGCTGGAGCGGCTGCGCCCTCAGCTGCAGACCTTCCGTGACGAGCGGGGCCGCGAGCTGTTCGACCTCCCCGACGCGCCTCGGCCCGACCCCGACACCCCGGCTCCCGTCCGCTTCCTGCCCGAGTACGACAACGTTCTGCTCAGCCACGCCGACCGGTCCCGGTTCGTGCGT
>DASRJN010000489.1:0-13721 GCA_035649455.1 Acidimicrobiales bacterium | reverse complement strand
TGCTTCACGGCCTGGAACTGGCCGATGGGCCGGCCGAACTGGCGCCGGTCCCGGGCGTAGGTGGCGGCGGTGTCGACGCACCACGCCGCCCCACCCGCGCACTCGGCGGCCGCCAGCACCACGCCTACGGCCTCGACCCGGGCCCGCGTGAGCCCGGCCAGCGGCGTGGCGGGCGCGCCGGCGAAGTCGAGCCGCGCCAGCCCCCGGGTCGGGTCTAGTGCGGACAACCGCGTCGCGGTGGCGTCCGAGGCCTCGACGAGGGCCCAACGCTCCTCCCCCGCCGACGCGATAGGCACCACCACCGCGTGCGCCAGCCCGCCGCCGAGCACCGGACCGGTGCAACCGGTGAGTCGCAACCCGTCGCCATCCTCCTCGGCTGCGATCGCGGCCTCCAACGCGACGGCGGAGGCGTGGCCGGACGCGGTGCCGACGAGGGCGGCGGCCCAGGCGGTGGGCAGCATCGGCCCGGGGGCGACGGCCCGCCCCAGCTCCTCCAGCACCACGGCCAGCTCGGCGAAGCCCGCGCCCTGGCCGCCCTCGGCCTCGGGCACGGCCAGGCCCAGCCACCCGAGCCCCACCAGCTCGTGCCAGAACGGCGGGAGCGCTTCGCTGCCCGCCTCCGCGGCGTCGATGGCGGCTCGGGCCACGGCGGGCGGGCAGCGCTCGGCGGTGAAGCGCCGGGCCACCGCGAGGAGGGCGAGTTGGTCCTCGCCGATGGCGATGCTCACGTGGCAGTCTCCCCGACCCGTCTAACGATGACGTCACGTTAGCTAGCCTCCCCGGCGGCATGACGATCCACTACGAGCAGCTCGATGGCCACGTGGCTCGGATCACCATCGACCGGCCCGAGGCTCGCAACTCGCTCGACCTGCACGGCTTCCGGGACCTGGCGCAGGCGTGGCGGCGGTTCCGGGACGATCCCGAGGACTGGGTGGCGATCGTGACCGGGGTGCCGGGCGAGTTCATGACCGGTGCCGACCTCAAGACCTACATCCCCCAGATCACCGCCCTGCAGGCGCAGATCCAAGCCGGCGAGGTCGAGGAGATCGACGGCTGCCGGCTGCGGGATGGCACCGACGCGGTGCTGCGCAGCCTGCGGATCTACAAGCCGATCATCGCCGCCGTCGACGGTCCCTGCGTGGCCGGGGGCATGGAGATGCTGGGCGGCACGGACATCCGTCTCGCCACCGAGCGGGCCACCTTCGGCGTCATGGAGCCCCGCCGCGGGCTGTTCGCCGGGGGCGGGACCACCGTACGGCTCCCCCGCCAGCTGGCCTTCCCCGCGGCCATGGAGTTTCTGCTCACCGCCGAGGCCTTCCCCGCGGGCCGGGCGCTGGAGCTGGGCCTGCTCAACCAGATCGTCCCCGGCGAGGAGCTGGCCGAGCGGGCGCTCGGCTGGGCGCAGCGCATCACCGTCAACGCCCCACTGGCCGTGCAGGCGACCAAGGAGAGCGTGCTGCGGGGCCTGGCCGTCGACCAGCGGGAGGCCTACCGCATCGAGGACGAGCTCGCGGGCCGGGTCTTCGCCAGCGAGGACGCCCAGGAGGGCCCGCGAGCCTTCGCCGAGAAGCGCCCGCCGGTCTGGAAGGGCCGGTGACGGTCGACCCTCGCACCCCCTGCCTGATCGGGGTGGCGCAGCGCACCGTCCGTCCCGACGAGGGCCCGTGCCCCGAGCCGCTGGCGCTGTGGGAGGACACGGCCCGGCGCGCGGCCGCCGACGCGGTGCCCGGCGGCGGCGATCGGGTGCTGGCCGCGGCCGACAGCCTCCAGGTCGTGTACTGCATGGCCTGGCCGTACGACGCCCCGGTGGACCGGCTGGCCGAGGCGCTGGGGATCGCTCCCCGCCACCGCCTCTACTCGGGCATCGGCGGGACCACTCCCGAGGTGCTGGTGCAGGACGCGGCGGAGGCGATCCTGGCCGGCCGCTACGACGTGGCCGTGATCGCCGGGGCCGAGGCGCTGGACACGCGGCGCCGCGCCCGCAAGGCCGGCGAGCGGCTGGCGTGGAGCCACCGGGCGTCCGACCCGCCGCCGTTCCCGTTCGAGGCGCCGTTCCACCCGGCAGAGGTGGCCCACGACGTGTTCCAGGCGTGGCTCACGTTCCCGGTGTTCGACATCGCGCGCCGCGCCCGGCTGGGCGTGGCGCCCGCGGACTACGCCGCCGGGATCGGCCGGCTGCTGGCCCCGTTCAGCGAGGTCGCCGCGGCCAACCCCTACGCCTGGTTCCCCACCGCGGTCCCGGCCGAGACGCTGGCCACGCCCACGCCCGACAACCGGCTGGTGGGCTACCCGTATACCAAGCGGGCCATCTCGGTCCTGGACGTGGACATGGGGGCCACGGTGATCGTCGCCGGCCACGCGGCGGCCGAGCGACTGGGCGTTCCGCCGGAGCGCCGGGTCTACCTGCGGGGCTGGTGCTACGCCACCGATCCCGTGTATGTGGCCGAGCACGCCGACCTGTCCGCCTCGCCGGCCATGGCCGCCGCCGGGGCCGAGGCCCTGCGCGTCGCGGGCCTCGGGATCGACGACGTCGCCCATCTGGACCTGTACAGCTGCTTCGCGTCCTCGGTGCACCTGGCCTGTGACGCCCTGGGCCTGGCCCTCGACGACCGGCGCGGGCTGACGGTCACCGGCGGCCTGCCGTTCGCAGGCGGCGCCGGGAGCAACTACGTGCTGCATAGCCTCGCCACCATGGTGCAGGTGCTGCGGGCCGACCCCGGCAGCATCGGCTTGGTGACCGGCGTCGGCATGCACATGACCAAGCACGCCTTCGGCCTCTACTCGACCTCGCCCCCGGCGGCCGGCCGGGTGGCGCCGCCCGACGCGGCCGGGGTCCAGGCCCGCCTGGACACGACGCCGGCTGTCACCATCGCCGACCGCCACGTCGGCGAGGCCACGGTGGCGTCGTACACCGTCGCCCACGGACGTGACGGCGCGGCCGGGTGGGGCCTGGTGCTGGCCGACGTCGCCCGCGGGGTCCGGGCCTACGGCCGGGTCGAGGACGCCGCGCTGCTGGCTGCCCTGGAGGCCGAGGAGTGGGTGGGCCGGCCGGTGACCCTGCGCGAGGGCCCCGGCGACGTCAACCTGGTGGAGGCGTGACGCCCAGCAGGTCGAAGACGTTGTCCCGCATCACTCGGCGGGTCTCGTCCTCGGTGAAGCCAGGGATGTCCTTGACGAAAGCCGTCGGCTC
The DNA here is from genome assembly GCA_035649455.1 of Acidimicrobiales bacterium. Taxonomy (GTDB): domain Bacteria; phylum Actinomycetota; class Acidimicrobiia; order Acidimicrobiales; family VFJN01; genus ZC4RG19. The sequence continues at coordinate 10,531 of DASRJN010000489.1, read as the reverse complement.
GGGCAAGCCCTCGGTGTGCGGGAAGTCCGACCCGAACAGCAACCGCTCGACGCCGAGCAGGTCCTTGAGCATGGCCATGTCGTCCTCGTAGTACGGGGCGACCCACACGTGCCGGCGGAACTGCTCGACCGGGTGGTCGGCGAAGGCGAAGGGCATCTTGCCGTGGGTGTCATGCAGGTTCCGCAGCAGGTCGGGCACCCACATGGCGCCGTTCTCGATGGAGGCGAGCCGCAGTGCCGGGAACCGCTCCAGCACGCCGTGGCAGATCAGGGCGGCAAGCGTGTCCGAGATGCTCCGGTCGGCGAACGCCACCAGCGGGAAGGCGGCGTGCTTGAACGCCGAGAAGCCCCCGCTGCCGTCACCGCCGCCGGTCCTCCAGAAGTCGCCGTAGTGGCCCACACCGCTGAGCCCGGCGTGGAGGGCCAGCGGCACGCCCGCCCCGGCGATCAGTTCCCAGATGGGATCGAAGCGGGGATGGCCGGGCGACTCGTAGCCGCCGTCGCCGTTGGGCACCGGCCCGGGCACGGCGACCAGGATGCGCGCCCCCAGGCCCAGCATCCTTGCCACCTCGGCCACGGCGCGCTCGGGGTCGGCGAAGCTGATCATCGGGGCCGCGTACAGCCGGCCGTCGCCGCGATCGAAGCCCCAGTCCTCGTCGAGCCAGGTGTTGAAGGCCGTGAAGGCGGCATGGAGGGCGGCGACGTCATGGCGCAGGGCTTCCTGCATGCCGACACCGAGCGTCGGGAACAGCAGGGCGCCGTCCATGCCCTGCTCGTCGAGCAGGGCCACGCGGGCGTCACGCTCCCGGTAGGCGGGATGGTCGGCGAGGGGCTCGAGGTCGCCGAACATCGTCTTCATGTCGATGCCGTCCTGGTTGCGGCCCCGGAAGTAGTCCTCGAGGCTGCCGGGGCGGGCGATGGGGTCGAAGGTGGGGTTGGGGATGAACTTGTTGACCCGCCCGCCCACCAGCAGCCGCCGCTTGCCGTCCACCACGGCCCACTGCATGCAGCGCTTGGCCATGGCCGGGTCGATGTGGCGGATGAACGCGTCCTCCGCCTCGTAGTAGTGGTTGTCGGCGTCGAACGGCCGGAACCCGAGGTCGACCATGGGCGGAGCGTAGCCCGCGGCCGGGCTTTCTGACACTGGCGTCAGGTATCGTCCGGCCATGATCGTGGACGGCTGGGTGAACCTGATCCCTGCGGGCTTCGCCGAGCGCTGGGTGGCGCAGGAGTCCCAGCAGGGCGTGGTCGAGCTGTTCGGGCCGGACCTGGCCCAGGGCCCTACGGTCGAGGGCCTGCTGGACGCCATGGACGGCTCCGGTGTCGACCTCGGCGTGCTCACCTGCGGCCTCGCCCCGCCCGAGCGGGCCCGCCGGTCGGGCGGCCTCGCGCCCGAGGACTTCCTGGCCGTGGCCGAGGAGCACGGCGGCCGCTTCCTGGTGGCCCCCACGGTCGAGCGGGCCGCCAAGCCGACCCGCAACTGCGCCCGCCTCCGGGAGCTGGCCCAGCACCCGGCGGTGGCGCTGGTGCGCATCACGCCCCTGGTCGAGCAGTACGAGCTGAACCACCGCCTCTACTACCCCGTGTACGCCACCTGTGAGGAGCTCGGCCTGCCGGTGTCGATCAACGTCGGCGTGCCCGGGCCCCAGGTGCGGTCGCGCTGCCAGGACCCGGTGCTGCTGGAGGATGTGCTCATCGACTTCCCCGGACTGACGGTCATCGGCGCCCACATGGGCCACCCGTACGAGGCGCTGCTCATCCAGTACATGCTCAAGTGGCCTCGGCTGCACCTGATGACGTCGGCCTATCTGGCCACCTACATGGACCCCGGTCTCGTGCGCTTCATGGACTCGTCCCGCGGTCGGGGCCGCGTCCTGTTCGCCTCCGACCACCCCGTGATCCCGGTGGGCAAGGCCCTCGACGCGGCCCGCAAGCTGCCCCTCTCCGACGAGGGCATGGCCCTGTTCCTGGGCGGCGCCGCCGCGGCCGTGTTCGCCGGACGCCCCGGGATCGCCCCGTGAGCACCGCGGTCATCACCGGGGCCAGCCGCGGCATCGGTCGCGGCGTGGCCGAGGTCCTGGCCGCCCGCGACTACGACCTGGTCCTCACCGCCCGCACTCCCGGTCCCCTGCGCTCCGCCGCCGACGAGCTGGGCGCCCGCTGGGTCGCCGCCGACAGCGCCGACCCCGAGGCGTTCGCCCGGGTGGTCGCGGAGGCCGGCCAGGTCGACCTGCTGGTCCACGCCGCGGGCGTCATGGCGGGCACGTTCGTCCGCCAGGAGACGGTCGCCGCCTTCGAGGACATCCTCCGCGCCAACCTCACGTCCGCCTTCGTGGTCGCCCACGCGGTCCTCCCCGCCATGCCCGCGGGCGGCCGCCTGATCTACCTCTCCTCGATCTCGGCCCGCGCCCCCCACCCCGGCCGCTCCGCCTACTCGGCCTCCAAGGCCGGCCTCAACGCCTTCGCCGCCGCCCTGGCCAAGGAAGTCGAACGCGACGGCATCGCCGTCCACGTGGTCACCACCGGCCCGGTAGCCACGCCCATGCTCGACGACGTCCGCTTCCCCATGCGCACCCTCAGCGTCCCCGAGGTGGCCGAAGCTGTGGCCTGGCTCGACACCCTCCCCCCGAACGTCTCCCTCCCCGAGCTCTTTCTCACCTCGGTCGACACCGGCCCCTTCGCCCCCACCCCCTACATCCCCGCCGCCGCCCGGGCCCTCGGCCGCACCACCCTGCCGGACTAGAAGGGGCGCTCAACCGGGCCGAGGCGGGGGCCGGGGGTGAACGTGGCGGGGAGCTTGACCAGGCCGTTCAGCTCGGGGTTGCCGGCGTAGAAGCGGGTGGCGGCGTGGTCGACCGTGTAGTCGGGGATGCGGGTCAGGACGGCGGCGAGCAGGACTTGGAACATGGTGCGGGCCAGGTGCATGCCGATGCAGCGGTGGGGGCCGACGCCGAAGGCGAGGTGGGGGTTGGCCTCCCGGTCGAGGATCACCTCGTCGGGGCGGTCGAAGACCGTGTCGTCCCGGTTGGCGGACAGCCAGCTCAGCATCAGGTGGTCGCCGCGGCCCAGGGACTGGCCGGCCAGCGTGGTGTCGCGAGCCACGGTGCGGGTCAGGGTCTCGTTGACCGAGAAGAACCGCAGGAACTCCTCGGTGGCGGAGGGCAGCAGGGCGGGCTCGGCGATGAGGCGGGCGCGGAGGTCGGGGTGGGTGTCGAGGTGGTGCAGCGACAGCGCGGTCAGGGACGTCGTGGTGTCCAGGCCACCGCCGATGAGGTTCCAGAGAACACCCTGGAGCTCGGCGTCCGAGAGGGCGCGGCCGTCGACCTCCAACGAGATCAGAGCGCTCAACAGGTCGTCGCCCGGGTGCTCACGACGGTCGGCGATGACCTCGGCCAGGCGGGCCAGCATGGCGGGGACGCCCGCCACGGCTCGGTCGAACTCGGGCTCGCCCGGGCGATGGGCGATGGTGCCGTGGAACAGGTCGGCGTACGGCTGCCAGCCGTCGAGCGGGAGGCCGACCAGGGCCATGGTCAGGATGGCGGGGACCGGGTTGGCCAGGTCGAGCACGAGGTCCATCGCGCCCGACTCGATGTGCTCGTCCAGGCACCACGTCGTCGCCGCCTCCATGAGCGGACGCATCTCGGCCACGGCCTGGGGCACCAGGTAGGGGTTCATGACCCGGCGCAGGGCGTGGTGGACCGGCCCCTCCACCTCGGCGATGCCCTGCGTGGGGATGGTGCTCGCGCGGGGGATGCCGGCGATGCCGAGGTAGCGGATCCCGTCCTCGGGCTCCCGGGTGTGGCGGCTGGTGTACGTGTCCGAGTCGCGGGACACCGCGGCCACCTGCTCGTGGCCGCTCACCACCCAGAACCCGCCGTAGCGCTCGTTGTAGACGACCGGGCAGCGGCGCAGCTCCTCCCAGTGGCCGACCCGGCCGGCGTGCCACTCGGCGTCGTGGTGGTCGAAGTCGACCTTGGCCCGATCCGTCATGTGTCCTCCGTCAGCCGGCGGGGCTCCCCGTCCGTGACCAGCACGAGGTCCCGCTCGAGGACCCCGCCGATTCCCTCCTCCGCCACCCAGCCGGTGACGGCGAGGACCGTCCCCGGGGCCAGCACGGTCCCGGCACCGAGGCCCGACCCGATCACCGGCGGCTCCAGGCCCAGCCCCACCCCGACGGCCAACGGCTCCGGCGGCAGCGGCTCGCGGGTCGACGCCCAGGCCTCCAGCAGGGAGGATCCGGTGGCGCCCGCCCAGCAGGTGGCGATCACGGCCTCGACCGCGGCGCGGCCACGGGCTGCCAGCTCGGCCTGGTGCAGGGACGGCGTGCCGCCCGCGGCCCGGGTACGCCCGAGGCCGCCTTCGTAGCCCCGGAAGAACCCGCCCGCGTCGAGCGCCACCAGCTGACCGGCTTCGATCGGCTCCCGGCCGGCGATCCGGCGTAGCGCCACGGGGCCGTAGGTGGGCGTGGCACAGGCCACGCCCTCGCTGGGCGGCGTCGGGGCGCCGGCGGCGGCGATGGCGGCCAGGTAGGCCGCCAGCAGGTCGCGCTCGGTCACGCCCGGCGCCAGCACGGCCTCCATGGCGGCGAGCCCGGCCCGGGCGATCCCGCAGGCGGCCACGATGCGGTCCACCTCGGACGGCGACTTCGGGCTCCGGGCCGCCCAGAGAGCCCCACTTCCGTCCACGAACTCAGCCTGCGGTGCGGCGGCCGCGAGCAGCCGCGGCAGCCCGGGGCTGGACGAGGTCGTGCCCACCCGCTGCGCGTCGGCCAGCCCGGGGATGGCGGTCAGGGCAGCCGCGAGGTTGGCCGGGTTCCACGAGAGGCCGTACAGGTCGTCGTGGCCCACCTCGGGCGGCACGTCGAAGTCCGACACCGACAGCAGGTGGACCCGACCGGTGGCCCCCACGGCGACGCACGCGGGGCCGAACGGGCGCGAGCCCGCGGTCCACAGCTGGCGGGCGCCCGACGCGAAGGCCACCTCCGCGGGCCGGCCCAGGACCAGCGCGTCGAGGCCGTCGCGGGCCATCGCCGCGAACAGGCGCGAGCGGCGGTCGGCCCGCAGCGCCTCGTCGTCGACGCAGGACGGGTCGGCGAGGACGCTCATGCCGGGACGAACGGGTCGTAGGGGTGGTCGCTCAGCGGCATCCACCCGTCGTCGGTGACGGCCACGATGTCCTCGGACCGGTAGCCGGCGGCACCGTCGTCCCAGATCACCGGCTCCAGCACCAGCACCATGCCCGGTGCCAGGACCAGCGTCTCGTCGAAGGCATCGCCGAGGTCGGTGCCGATCATCGGCATCTCGGCGCTGTCGGTGCCCACGCCGTGCGCCAGGTAGAAGTGCTCGATCCACGGGCGGCGGCCACCGGACGCCGCGGCGTCGGCCGCGATGGCCGCCTGCCCCAGCTCCAGGGCGGTGATGCCCGGCTTGCACACGGCCAGGACCGCTTCGACCACCGCCCGCCAGCGGGCGAACTGGTCCTGCTGGCGGGGCGTGGGCTGGGGGTCGTCGCCCACGATCCACGTGCGCCCGAAGTCCGAGGCATAGCCGCCCACGTGGACGCCGGTGTCGACCCAGATCGCCTCGCCTTCGACGAGTCGCCGTGTTGCGCTGGGCGTGGGGAAGGCGAGGTCGCCGTGCACCGTCCACGGTCCGCCGGCCCGCGACAGGGGCATGGGCTGCCAGATCGGGTCGATGCCGTTCTGCTCGGCCCCCAGCTCGACGATCCGGCGGAGGAACACCGCGCTGAGGTCGGTCTGGGTCACGCCCGGGCGGACCAGGGGATAGACGTCGAGCATGGCCTGCTCGTTGACGTGCTGGGCCTGCCGGATGCAGGCGAGCTCGTCGCCGGTCTTGCACAGCTTGGCCGGGCCGAGCACACCCGCGGCCGGCACAAGCGAGACCGAGGCACGGTCGAGGGCGGCGGCCAGCGGATGCGGCACCTCGTCGCACGCCAGCCGGGCACCCCCGGGCAAGAGGTCGGCCAGAGCGGAGCCCAGCGCCCCGGCACCGTCCACGGTGTCGGGGACGGCCGCGGGCCCGACATGACCGGCGGGAAGATCGGGAGGCGCGCCCTCGGGCCAGGGCGTGAACAGCCAGGGATGCTCGGCCCCGGCCACGACCACCGCGACCATCCGCAGCAGCGCGGCGCGGCCGCTGTCGCAAGCGGGGGCGCCGGCGCCGGTCGCGTAGGTCACGGCGCTGGTGCCGAGCAGCAGCAGACCGTCGAGGCCCTGGGCCGCGAGCTGGTCCTGCAGCTTGGCGTGGCGCTCCGCCCGCATCCGGGCCCGATTCGCCTCCAGCGGGACGGAAAATGACACGACTGTCAGATTAGAGCAGGGCCGGGAGGTCGGCCCGGACGATCTTGCCCATGGCGTTGCGCGGCAGCGAGTCGACCACCGCGAAACGCTCCGGGACCTTGTAGCGCGCCAGCGCGGCCAGGCAGTGCGCCCGCACGGCCTCCTCGTCGAACGCTCCGGACGCCTCGACCACGGCCGCCACCCGCTCGCCGAGACGCTCGTCCGGCACGCCGACCACCGCGCCGGCGGTCACGCCGGGGGCCTCCAGCAGCACCCGCTCGACCTCGGCCGGATAGACGTTGGCGCCGCCCCGGACGATGAGCAGGCTCTTGCGGTCCCGGATGCGCAGGTAGCCGTCGTCGCCCAGCTCGCCCAGGTCGCCGGTGTGCAGCTCGCCCCCGGCCAGCGCCTCGGCGGTGGCCTCGGGCCGCTGCCAGTAGCCGAGCATGGTCCGGTAGCGGTCGTCACCGGGGGCCGGGCCCACACACACCTCGCCGTCCACGACCCGCACGGCCAGGTGCGGCAGCGGCCGCCCGCTGGCCCCGGGCACGTGGCCGCCGTCCCGGGGGTCGATGGCCACCACGGTGGGCGCCTCGCTCAGCCCGTAGGTGGCGGTCACGGGCAGGCCGAAGCGGGCCTCGAACCGCTCCCTGATGGTCTCGGGGCAGTCGGCGCCCCCGGTCCACACCTCGGTGAGCGAGGCCAGGTCGGACGGGGCCACAGCGTCCGAGGTGGCCAGGTCGTGCAACAGCGCGGGCGGGCCGTTCCAGGTGGTGACCCGCTCGCGGCGGATCCAGTCGACCACGCCCTCGGCGTCCATCCGGTCCATCACGACCGAGCACCCGCCCGCCTGGGACACCAGCAGCGTGGTCAGCACCGCCATGTTGAGGATGGTGAACGGGAAGCAGTCGCCCTTGCGCAGGTCGGGGCCATAGCCGCGGGTCTCGACCAGGACCGTGCCCGGCGCCAGCAGGTTGTGCTGGCTGTGGACCGCGCCCTTGGGATGCCCGGTGGTGCCGCTGGTGTAGGCGATGCCGGCGGGGGCGAACGGGTCCACGTCCACGCCGACCGGACCGTCCCGGGCGGCGTCCATCGCCGCCTGCCACTCACCGGGCCCGACCGAACGGACCCCGAGGTCGCCGGTGTCGTCGTCGCCCAGCAGCAGCGTCGCCCCCGAGTCGGCCAGCAGCCAGCGCTTCTCGGGCGGGGCCAGCGCCCGGTTCACTCCCAGCCACACGGCCCCCAGTCGCATGGCCCCGTGGAACGCCACGACCACCGCGGTGTCGTTGGGCAGCGCGGCCGCCACGCGGTCGCCAGGACTGACACTCAGGTCACGCAGGGCGCACGCGGCCCGGTCGGCGAGCCGGTCCAGCTCGGCGTAGGTGAGCCGGCCCGAGCGGGTCACGAGTGCCTCGCGGTCGGGGTCCGTGGCGAGCACGTCGTCGAGCACGCGGGCCACCGACGAGGGGACGGGTCGCATCGAGGGGCAACCTACCCCTCCGACTAACATCCGTGTCAGGTTAGGAGGGACCGACCAATGGACTTCGACCTGGGGGACCAGGCCACCGCGTTGCGAAGCCGGCTACGCGAGCTGATCGCCCGCCACATCGCCGAGGACTACCTGGGCGCGTTCACCAACGATCCGGCCGACCTGGACGTGGCCCAGCGGTTCTGCAAGCTCCTGGCCGACGAGGGGCTGCTCACCATCGCCTGGCCCACCGAGTACGGCGGGGGCGGCGGCTCGCTGTGGGACCAGACCGTCGTGCGGGAGGAGATGTGGGCCCACCACGAGCCCCGCGGCGCGCAGTACATGGGCCTCAACTGGGTCGGGCCGGCGATCATGGCCCACGGCTCCGACGAGCAGAAGCGCCGGCACCTGCCGGCCATCGCCGCCGGTGAGGTGATCTGGTGCCAGGGCTTCAGCGAGCCCGAGGCGGGCAGCGACCTGGCCGCCCTGCGCACCAAGGCCGTCCCCGACGGCGACGGCTGGCGCATCGAGGGCCAGAAGATCTGGACGTCGTACGCGGGCATGGCCCAGTGGTGCGTGCTCGCCGCCCGGGTGGGCGAGGGCCAGCGCCACGAGGGCATCACCATGTTCCTGGTGCCCATGGACACCCCCGGCATCACGGTGCGGCCCATCCGCTCCATGCTCGGCCCCCATCACCTCAACGAGGTCTTCTTCGACGGCGTGTGGGCCGGGCCCGACGCGGTGCTGGGCGGCGTCGGCAACGGCTGGGCCGTGATCCGCAAGGCGCTCGCCCACGAGCGGGTCGGCATCGCCCGCTACGCCCGCTGCGAGCGCCTGCTCTCGGCCCTCGGCCGCGAGCTGGCCCCCCACTGGGACTCGCTGCCCGCGTCGCTGCGGGCCCAATGGGCCCGGGCGCTGGTGCAGGTGCGGGTGGCCCGGCTGCTCGCCTACCGGACGGTGCACGCGCAAGCGACCGGCGAGCTCCCGGACGTGCTGGCGTCGGCCGCCCGCATCGCCGTGACCCAGTGCGACCAGGCCGTGGCCGAGGTGCTGGCCCAGGCTCTGGAGGACCAGGCGCTGGAGGCCGGGACCCGCGCGCCGCTGCACGGAGCCGTCGAGGACCACTGGCGCTACGCCCAGGCCGCCACCGTGGCGTCCGGGACCATCGAGGTCCAGCGCATGATCGTGGCCAAGGACCTGCTGGGGAGCAGCCGATGAACCCGGTCCTGCCCGACGAGGCACTGGAGTTCGGCGCGGCCGCGGCCAAGGCGTTCGCCGCTCTCGGCGGCGTTGATGCCGCCCGCCGGGCCGAGGAGGACCCCGCAACCCGCGGCGCAGAGGTGGCGGGCGCGCTGCGCGCCCTGGGCACCGAGGACCTCGACCCCCGGGACGGGCCCGAGGCTCTGGCGGCCGCGGCGGCGCTGTGTGAGGCCGCGGGTCGCAGCGCGCTGCCGTATCCCGTCACGGGCGCGCTGCTGGCGGGGGCAGACGGACGGCCATTCGCCGTAGTGCCGGACCGGGCGGCCCGGGTCGACCACGGGGATCTGTTCGGCGAGTGGCGGGTGGCGCGGCTGGGCGGGCGGGCGACGGTCGCCTCGCGGCCCGATGGCGCTCGCGGGCTCGGATCCCGGCTGGGGCCGTTCGTGACCGACCTGGTCGAGGCGGGTCAGAACGGGGCCGGGGACGCCGACGCCCGCGGGGACGTGGCCCTGCACCTGGCGCTGACCGCGTGCATGGTGCTCGGGACGGTCGATCGGTCGGTGGAGCTGGCGGTCGACCACGTGAACGGGCGCATCCAGTTCGGCAAGCCGATCGCCGCGTTCCAGTCGGTGCAGTTCGCGCTGGCGGATGCGTCGGTAGCGGTGTCCGGCCTGCGGGAGCTGGCTCACTACACGCTGTGGCGGCCGACGCTGGTCGACTCGCTGGCGCTGAGGGTGCACGCGCTCGACGTGGCGCGGTCGGTCCTCAGGACGACGCAGCAGCTGCACGGGGCGGCCGGGGTGTGCGACGAGTACGACATCTCGGTCCTCATCCGCCTGGTGCAGCCCGCCCTCCGCCTGCCCTGGGGTGCGGAGCGGACCGCCGAGGAGCTGGCCACAGCCATCGGGCGGGACGGCTTCGACGGCCTGTTCAAGCACGGCGGCAGCGCCGGGTGACGACCTTCGAGGGGCCGCCGCTCGACCGCGGGGAGGGCGTGGGTGCCCTGACGCTGGGCGGCTTCCTGGCCGAGGTGGCCGGGCGGTTCGGTCCCAACGAGGCGCTGGTGTCGGACGAGGCCCGCTGGACCTACGCAGACCTCGACCGGGGGGCGACCCGCATCGCGGCCGGGCTGGTGGCGGCGGGGGTGAAGCCGGGCGAAGGCGTCGGCATCCTGATGGGCAACCGACCCGAGGCGGTGGCGGCCATCTTCGGGGCGGCGAGGGCGGGTGCGGTCGCAGTGCTGCTGTCGACGTTCGCGCCGCGGCCGGAACTGGCCTACATGCTCGAACGGGCCGAGGTCACAGTGGCGCTGACCCAAGCGCGCGTGGCCTCCCGGCGTCCGGGCGACGACCTGACCGCCCTGGCACCCGGGAGGGTCGCGGTGCTGGGCACGTCCTCCTGGGACGACCTGCTCGCGGCGGGCGCGGCCCCGCTGCCGGAGGTCGACCCCGAGGACGACGCGCTCGTCATCTTCAGCTCAGGGACCACCGACCGGCCCAAGGCCATGCTCCACTGCCACCGCGCGCCCACCCGGCAGTTCTGGGTGCAGGCGCAGATCTTCGGCCG
>DASRJN010000488.1:0-5859 GCA_035649455.1 Acidimicrobiales bacterium | reverse complement strand
TAGTGGAGGCCGGACGAGCTGCGCCGCCGGGCCAGGAACGCGGCCCAGCGCTCACGGTCGCCGTCGGGCAGCGCGGGGAGGGCCAGCTCGCCCCGGGCCAGCGCGCGCCGGAAGGCGGCCTCGGCCTCGGTCGCCACCAGGGTCCCGTCCAGCAGCAGCTCCCAGCCCGCGTGGCCTACCGCCCGGGCCGGGCCCGACGCGACGCCCTCGGCGTCCAGCGCCCGCCGCAGGGCGCGGCTGCCGGCGAGGAACCGGGGATCGGCGTGGAACGCGGCATCGGCCCGCAGGTGGCAGCGCACGCCGTCGCCCAGCGGCCCCTCGAGCCCGCGCACGGTCAGGCGGATCCCGGCCATCGGCGCCAGGTCGGGCAGCACGGCGCCGAGCACGAAGCCGGGGTCGTCGCCCCCGGCCAGGGCGACGTGGGTGTGGCCCAGGAAGTTCATCCGCCCCGAGTCTCGCCGCTCAGGCCGCCTCCGCCACCCTCAGCGGGTCCTCGGGCTCGTCCTCGTCGAGCACGCCCCGGGCCCCACGCAGCACGTCGAAGGTCAGGACCGCCAGCGCCACCCACACCAGCACGAAGCCCGCCAGCCGCTCGGGCGGCAGAGGCTCGCCCAGGATGGCCACGCCGCAAAGCAGCTGCAGTGTTGGGGTGAGGTACTGGAGCAAGCCCAGCAGCGAGAGCGGGATGCGCCGAGCCGCCGCCCCGAACAGCGCCAGCGGCACCACCGTGATCACACCCAGTCCGGCCAGCAGCAGATCGCGACCCACGCTGCCGTGCAGGAAGGCGGCGTCCCCCCGGACCTCGAGGATGAGCAGGGCGCCGAGCGCCGCGGGCAGCAGCACCAGCGTCTCGGTCGCCACCGAGGCCAGCGCCCTCACCGGCACGGCCTTCTTGATGAAGCCGTAGCCCCCGAACGAGCACGCCAGCACCAGCGCCACCCAGGGCAGGCGACCGTAGGCGACGGTGAGGACGGCCACCGCGGTTGCCCCGAACCCGAGCGCCACCAGCTGGAGCCGGCGCAGGTGCTCGCGCAGCACCACCACCGCCAGGGCCACCGTGATCAGGGGGTTGATGTAGTAGCCGAGGGCCGCCTCCACCACGCGCCCGTGGTTGACGGCCCAGACGTAGACCAGCCAGTTGGCCGAGAGCAGCACCGCGGCGGCGGCCAACCGGGGCAGCGCCCCCGGCCGGGCCCGGACCTCGGCCAGCCAGCCCCGCTCGCCCCGCAGCGCCAGGGCCCCGGCCACCACCACGAACGACCACACCACCCGGTGCAACAGGATCTCGCCCGCCCCGACCGCCTCCAGCCGGTGGAACACCAGCGGGAACACGCCCCACAACGAGTACGCGACGATCCCGGCGAGCGTTCCCGCCCGGCGTTCGGCTTCGGGGTGGGTGGAGTGAGCAGGGGCGCCCAGCACGAACCAACGACGCTATCGGCGCCCTTCTCCGGCCGGCGACCCGATTTCCCGCTCAGCCCACCAGCTCGCGCACGGCCGCCGCCATCTCGTCCGGCGCCTCCAGCGGCGGCCAGTGCCCCACGTCCTGCAGCCGCAGCAGCGGCACCGACGGCAGGCGCTCGGCCAGCCGCTCGGCCACGTGCCCGCCCGAGACCGGATCGAGCTCGCCCCACACGAAGGACATGGGCACGGCGCTCGCCTCCAGGGCCGCCCGCCAGCGGTCGGCGTGGGCCCGGCGATCGGCCACGTAGTGGAGCAGGGCGTGGGCCTGGCGGGCGCCGCCGTCGTGCTCCAGCGCGCGCCACATGTCGTGGACCTCCTCGTCGGTCAGCGGCCGGCGGGTGCCCCAGGTGATCCGGATGCCGTTGGCGAAGGCGGTCTCGTCCATGGCCGCCGCGATCTCGGCGCCATGGTCGGGGTCGAGCAGCAGCTGCTGGCCGTAGGTGGGCCGGTGCAGGTCGGGGTAGAGGCCGCCGTTGGACCAAACCACACCGGTCACCGTCACCGGCCGGTCCGGGGACTCGGCCTGGCGGGCCAGCAGCTCCTGGGCCACCGACACGCTGTAGTCGTGGGCCACCAGCACGCTGGACGTGACGCCGAGCCGGTCCCAGATCGCCTCGACCGCGTCGACCGCTCCGTGGATCGAGTACGGGTGCCCGACCGGCTTGTCCGACGCCCCGAAGCCGGGCAGGTCGGGCGCCACCACCCGCACTCCGTCGAGCCGGTCGATCAGCGGGATCGCATCGAGCGTGGAGGACGGGTAGCCGTGCAGGTAGGTGGCCACCGGACCTTCGCCGACGTCATGGACTGCGAGCGACAGGCCGCCCACCTCGATGCGCTCGGCCTCGTCCGCCCACCGGTCGAAGGTCTCCATGCCCGCCCCCTCCGCGGCCGCTACTCGAACAGGACCGAGATGCTCTCGCGCCGGGCGATGCGGCGGATGGCCTCGCCCAGCAGCCCGGCCACCGACACGACCTCGACCTTGGGAGACAGCCCGTCCGGCTGGGTCTCGACGCTGTCGGTCATGAACAGCCGCTCGATGGGGCTGCGGTCGAGCCGGTCGCTGGCCGGGCCGGCGAGCAGCCCGTGGGTCACCGCCGCGTAGACCGACGCCGCCCCTCGCTCCACGAGCACCCGGGCCGCGTCGACCAGCGTCCCGGCCGAGATGGTGAAGTCGTCGACGATCAACGCGTTGCGGCCGTCGACCGAGCCGATCAGCTCGACGATCTGGGCCGACTCGGTGTGGTCGACGCGGCGTTTGTCGGCGATGGCGGTCGGCGCCTGCAGGCGGTTGGCCCACTCACGGGCCTTCCGCGCGAAGCCGGCGTCGGGTGCCACGACCACCAGGTTGTCGATCCCCTTGGCCGCGATGGCGTCGCACAGGACCGGCAGCGCGTAGAGGTCGTCGACCGGGATGCGGAAGAAGCCCTGCAGCTGGGGGGCGTGGAGGTCCAGCGTCACCACCCGGTCCGCCCCGGCAACCTCGATGGCGTCCGCGCACACCCGGGCCCGGATCGACACCCGGGGCTCGTCCTTCTTGTCGCCCTTGGCGTAGCTGAAGTACGGGATGACCGCGGTGACCGACGCCGCGCTGGCGCGCTTGAGCGCGTCGATCCAGAACAGCAGCTCCATGAAGTTGTCGTTGGCCGGGAAGGCAGTGCCCTGCACGAGGAACACGTCCCGCCCCCGGACATTTTCCAGCACCCGCACGAACAGGTTGCCCTCGGAGAACCGCAACGTCTCGGACTGCCCCAGCTCGCGCCCCAGGTACTCGGCGATCGAGCTCCCCAGGCGACGGCTGGCCGAGCCGGCGAAGAGCAGGAACTCGTCGTCCACGGCCGAGACTTTACGGACTTCAGGCCCCGACCGGGATCCCGACCGCGGCCAGCGCCGCGGGCGTGGGCTCGACGACCTCCCACCGCCTCAGCCGCCCGCCGGTGACCTCGGCCAGCCACAGCACGTCGAGGCGCTGCTCCTCGTGATCGGGGAGCCCCAGGTGCGACCCCGTGGTGCTCCCCAGCACGGCCACCGAGTCCCCCCGGGCCGTCAGGTGACGCGGGTAGACGACATAGAGCGGGAACCCGCGGAAGTATCCGTCCCACGCCGCCATGTTGGCGGCCCGCCCCACCAGCGGCGGCTCGTCCAGCACCACCAGATGATGGTCGTCGGTCATCAGCCGGCCCAGCCCCGGCACGTCAGCGCGGTTGATGCAGTCGACGAAGCTCACCACCGCGGCCAGCGGCGGCAACGGACTCAGGGCCATGCCCCGCCATCCTGCCAGCCGCCGTATGGCCCGTCACCGGCCCGTGCGGCCGTCGATCAGCTCGCGCAGGATGTCGGCGTGCCCGGCGTGGCGGGCGGTCTCCTCCAGGAGGTGGCCCAGCACCCAGCGCAGGTTGGCCGGGCCGGGCGGTCCGGCGTCCTGGCACGGGTCATCCAGGTCCGCTTCGGCGACGATGGCGCCGACCCGGGCCCACGTGTCCCGGTAGGCGGCGACCGCCGCTTCGAGGGTGTCGGGATCGACCTCGACGGTGTCGCCGCTGAGGGCGACATCGAGGCCGGCGAAGCGGCGCTCCACCCAGATGGACTCGCGTAGCAGAGGTGCTTCACCAGCCACAGCAACGTGGTGCCGCTGGTCACGGGCGACCGCCGGGCGTCCTCGTCACTCACGCCCTCGACCTTGCGCACCATCGAGTCCCGCTGGAACTGGACCAGCGACAGCAGGGTCTCCCGCTCGCCGTCGAGCCCGCGGGGCGGCTTCTGGTCGGGCACGGCCGGAGCGTACGAGCCTTGCGAGGGATGGCACAGTGACTTTGTGCGGCTCGGCATCATCTCCGACATCCACGGCAACCGCATCGCCCTCCAGGCGGTGCTGGCCGACGGCCACGCACGCGGGGTCGACGGCTGGTGGGCGCTCGGCGACCTCGTGGCCATGGGCCCCGACCCGGTCGCGACCGCCGAGCTGCTGGCGGCCACGCCCGGGCTGATCGCCACGCGCGGCAACACCGAGCGCTACGTCCTCACCCGCGACCGGCCGCCGCCGCACCCGCACCATGTGCGCGCCGATCCGTCCCTGCTCGACAGGCTGGTGGAGGTCGAGGCCTCGTTCTCGTGGACCAGGGGTGCCCTCAGCGCCTGCGGCTGGCTGGACTGGCTGGGCGCCCTGCCCCTGGAGGTGCGGCTCGACCTCGACGACCGCACCCGGGTCCTCGGCGTGCACGCCTCGCCCGGCCGGGACGACGGCGAAGGCATCACCCCCGACCGCCCCGAGGAGGCGCTGGCCGCTGCCCTGGCGGGTGCCGACGCGGACATCGTGGTGGCCGGTCACACCCACCGGGCCACCGATCGGAAGGTCGGCGGCATCCGCGCGGTGAACCCCGGCAGCGTCAGCAATCCCGTCACCGACGAGCTGCGGGCCGGCTATGTGATCGTTCACAGCGACCCGTCAGGTCACCGCGTCGAGCACCGGCGGGTCGACTACGAGCTGGGTGCGTTCCTCGACCGGCTCCGGGAGTCGGGCCATCCCGGGCACGAGCACCTGGCGGCGATGTTCCGGCGGGGCGGCTGAGGTGGCGGGGGCGCTGGCCCAACAGGTGCTCGGGGCACTCCTGCGCAAGGCGTTCGACAACGTGTGCTGGCTGCTCGAGGACGTCGGCGAAGACGACTGCTTCTGGGAGCCGACCTCCCCGTGCTGGTCGGTGCGTCGGCGGGAGGATGCCGCCCGGGGCTGGGGCGCGGGCGACTGGGTCTGCGAAGACGCCTGGCCGCCGCCCGACCCGCTGCCGGTCGCGTCGATCGCGTGGAGGATGGCGCACCTCGCGGCGTGGACCGACGTCTACCGCAACTGGACCTTCGAGGATCAGACCCTCGATCTCGCCCGGTTCGAGGTGCCGGGGACCCGCGACGGGCTCGCCGAGTGGCTCTACTCGGCCCAGGACCGCTTCCGGGCCGAGGTCGACGCGCTTGACGATGCCCAGCTTGCCGAACTGCGCCCGGCCCATTACGGCCCCCACCTGCCGATCCATCGCCTGGTGTCGGGCATCGCGGTCGAACACGTACACCACGGCGCCGAGATCGGCCTGCTGCGTGATCTGCGGCGGGGACGCGCCCGCGTCCAACCGCCGCCGATCAAGGAGGAGCCGTCCTAGTCCCGACAGGAAGGCTCAGTGGAGGCGGCGACCGGAATCGAACCGGTGTACAGGGCTTTGCAGGCCCTTGCCTAAGCCACTCGGCCACGCCGCCGTGAGTGGTTCACCATACCCGGCGGCCCCGATCGGCCCGAACCGGGAACGGGCCGCCGGCTCAGCGGGCGACGAACTCGGCCGCTTCGAGGGCCAGCAGGTCGTCGAAGCGGCGGCGCAGCTCGGCTCGGCGGGCCGGGTCGTGGGCCAGGTTGAC
>DASRJN010000487.1:0-4721 GCA_035649455.1 Acidimicrobiales bacterium | reverse complement strand
ACTCGCGAGCGCTCACCCGAGGCTCGCTCGCACTGCCTCGACACGCAGGAGGATGACCGATGATTCGCAGACGCATGACTGCCCTGGCCGGATGCCTCGCCGTGGCCGCGCTGATGCTCGCGGCACCCATGGCCGACGCGGCGCCCAAGAACGGGCTCACCTTCGACGTGACCTGCCCGGGCCTCGGGGCCTTCCAGGTTGTCACGCCGCCGGGGAACGGCCCCTTCACGCCCGCGTTCGGCGCGGATCGAGTGTTCATCACCTACCGAGTGATGGGCACGGTGACGGTCGACGGGCAGGTCGTCGAGCAGTTCGACGACATCAAGCCCGCGACGGTCCCGTCGAGTGCGGTCCCGTGCGCCTTCACGACGACGTTCGAGGATGGGGGTTCCACGGTGAACATCGCCGGGACGGCTCTCGTCGCCCCGCGGCCGCGATAGGGGCACTCACTCCGCCGAACGGTGGAACGACCCGCCGGGCGCATCGGTCCTTCGGACCAGGACACACCCCGCGTGCGACCGATGCGCCCGACGGTGCCGTTCGTAAACGTGCAGGGATGCTCGAGCGTGTCCCTGAGGACAGTCCGCGCCGGACGCGGCCACCGCGACCCGCGACCCCGGCGCCGCCACTACGTGCGCAGCACTTGTCGAGCGCCATCGGCGCCGTGGTCGACGCCGGCGACCTCGACGAAGCCGGGGACGGCGGCCCGTCGCAGCTCCGTCAGCTCGTCGTCGCCCGCCACGTCGTGTTCATCCGGGGATTCGGCCGCGACGAGGGGCGCTTCCGGGAGGTCGCGACGGGCTTCGGCGCCATGACGGTGCACCCGCTGCAGCGGATCACCGGACGAGAGCAGCCGATCTCGGTGATCGAGGATTCCCCGGCCCATCCGCCGGCGGAGTTCCCCTGGCATACCGACCTCAGCTGGCTCGAGGTTCCCCCACGGTTCGGGATCCTGCAGGCCTTGGAGGTCCCACCGAGCGGCGGCGACACGTTGTGGGCCAGCCTGCCGGCGGCCTACGAGGCGCTGTCGCCCGCCCTCCAGGCGCTCTGCTCGACGCTCACCGGCTGGCACGGCGTCGACGCCTCACTACGTCGCACCGTGGTCGACAGGCATGGCGTCGAGCTGGCCCGCCGGTTCGAGGCGGCCCACCCTCCCGTCCGCCATCCCCTCGTGCGGGCCCATCCGGAGACGGACGTGCCCTGCCTGTTCGTCTGCCCGATGTACCTCGAACGGATCCCCGAGCTGCGCCCGGACGAATCCGATGTCCTGCTGTCCCACCTCCACGACGTGGCCGTGGATCCCAACCGCTCGCTGCGGTGGCACTGGTCCGAGGGGGACGTTGCCATCTGGGACGAGTCCTGCACGCTGCACCGGGCGCTGGGAGACCACCACCCCTCGGTGCGGAGGATGCGTCGATGCACCACCGGCGGCGAGCGGCCGCGTCCCGGCCGCAGCACCGCCGATGAGGCAGCCGCGCGATGAGTGCCGACGCTGGTGCCGGCACCCCCTCCGCCCTGAGCAACATCGTCGAGTGGTGCTGGGGTGGCGACGGCGATTGGAACGAGACCGCCGGTCACGTCACCTTCCCGTCACGCAGCCAGGTGATCGAGCTTGCCGTGCAGCTCGCCCGACCCGTCCCGGGCCACATCATCGAATTCGGGGTGTGGAAGGGTGAGTCCGTCCGCGTGATCCGCGACGAGCTGTGGCGGTCTGCGATCTGGGATCGCGCCCAGCGCCGGAAGCGGATCTACGCCTGCGACTCGTTCGCGGGTCTACCCGACGACTACGAGCACCTCCCCGCCGGGACATTCGCCACTCCCGTGCCGACCCTGCGCGGCGTGCGGATCGTGGACGGGCTCTTCGAGTCGTCGCTCACCGCCGACCTCGCCACCGAGGTCGGCCGGGTCAGCCTGGTCCACTTCGACGCCGACCTCTACGAGTCCACCCGCGGCGCGCTCGCCTGGCTCACGCCGCTCGTCGGTGCCGGCACCCTGCTGCTGTTCGACGAGTTCGCCGGCGAGGACCCCGCCGAAGCACGCGCCTTCGCTGAGTGGTGTCAGGCGACCGGCGTTCGCGCCGTGTTGCTGGCCCTGTTCGGCCGGGGGCCGAGTGGCAAGGGCGCCCGAACCGATCGACGAGCCCTCTTCCAGATCGTGACCGACGAGCCGATCCGCCCGGCACCACCGCTGGCCCCGACGAAGCTCCGCCGGCGGCTGCTCGCCAAGACCTGAAGCTGCTACGGAGCTGCTTCAGCCATCAGCCGGCCGCCCCGCGGTCCGAGCCGTCACTCGGCCCTCCCGCCTGCGACCCAGCGTTGAAAGAGGTCGACCTGTGCCGGCGGCCAGGCGCCGTCGCACGGCATGGTGCCGTCTCGGAGGCGCATGAGGATCGCATCGGCATGGCGGCTGACGTCGTCGTACGACCAGAGGTCGAATCGGGACTGCATCGCCTGCCGGTCACGCTCGCGGAACAAGGGCTTGACGTCGCTTTCGAAGCCAACTGGACCGCCGATGTCGTTGGTCACTTCGTCCTCCTGACGCTGAGATCGACGCAACCCACCCCCAATCTCATGGTATGAGACCCTGTCTCCGGCATCCACGGCTGGGGTCTGGTCGCCCGGTCGCCCCATCGCCCTGGTTCACACCTCGTGCAAATTCTCCCGGATCCCGCGTCACGGGCGGTCGCCACGAGGTTCAGGTGGGTGTCAGCCGCGTCCTGTTATGCCAGGTCGTGGCCTCGTGGTCTGCGAGGCCGTCCCGCGAAGGGGGAAGGCCATGCGCTACAAGCCTCTGTTGTTCGCCCCTCTGCTGCTGGGCGCCGCCGCCGTGGTGGTTCCGAACGTGGCCCAGGGCGCGGCGAAGCCGCAGCCGTTCGACGATGCGCGGTTGGAGATCGAGTACAACGCCACCGACGGGGACGCCGGCCTGCAGATCTTCGGGGACTCCGACAACGAGTGGAAGCGGTTCGAGATCTTCCGGCCCGACGGCGAGAAGATCCTGGACATCTCGGCGAGCGGGGTGCTGGAGGACTTCGGGCTCAGCGAGCTGTTTTCCGAGAGCAGCGAGCCCCCCTTCACCGAGCTGCCCTTCGCGGACTTCAAGAACCTGTTCCCGGCGGGCAAGTACCGCTTCGAGGGCGAGACCACCGACGGCCACGAGCTGGCATCGACGGTGCGGTTCTCGCACCAGATCCTCACCGCACCGGTGTTCGTCCAACCGACCGACGGCGGGACGCTACCGGTCGACCAGGCGGTGATCCGGTGGCAGCCGGTCAGCGGCGCGGTCGACTACGAGGTCATCGTCACCCAGGACAGCGACGAATCCCGGGTGATGGACACGACGATGTCGCCCGAGCAGACCAGCATCACCGTGCCCGCCGAGTTCCTCGAGCGCGGGGAGTCCTACAAGATCGAGGTCCACGCCTCGCACTCCAGCGGCAACCGGATCTTCACCGAGATCGGCTTCACCGCCACCTGACGGAGGATCACCGGAACCAGCCCAGGCTTCGCGTCTCATGGGACGGACCCGCCCTCGCCGATGACGCCGCGCACCAGGTCGCGTGTGAGGGTCTCCGGTGGGAACGCGACGAGGCACCAGGTGGCGCCGGCCGCGGCATACGGGGCGGGGTCCTGGTCGGGCTCGACCTCGGTCACGATGTCGTAGGGCTCGGTGATGTCGGTGCCCACCTGCTCGCGCAGCCGGCTGATGGCATCGACGATCTCGGCGAGTTGGTCCGCGTGTTCGACGTTGGCCGGGAAGAAGCCCTGGTGCCGAGCCGCTCGACGCATCGGCCTCGTGTTCCCGGGGAACCCCGCGACCCAGATCGGCACCCCGGGTCGTTGCACCGGCCTCGGCAGGAAGCGCATGCCACCGACGGTGTAGTGCTCGCCCTCGTGGTGGACGGGCTCGCCTGACCAGGCGGCGGTCAGGATCTCGAGGGACTCGTCGAGCATGCGTGCCCGCCGCCGGTCATCGACCTCTTCACCGGTGATCGAGAACTCTTGTGCGAAGCGGTCGCTACCGAGGCCGACACCGAGCGTGAGTCGGCCGGCGCAGAGTTGGTCCAGCGTCGCGGTCTCCCGGGCCACCTTGACCGGGCGGCGCCGGGCGAGCGGCGTGACCAAGGGGCCGAGCCGAATGGACGTGGTCGCTGACGCGATCGCGGCCAGCGCGATCCACGGATCGGCCACGTCCAGCACCGGTGGCACCCACCGCACCTGGTCCCACACGAAGAACCCGTCCCAGCCGGCTTCCTCGGCCTCGGCGGCCAAGCCGGCGACGACCACCGGGTCGGCCAGTTCCCCGAACAACGGCACGAACAGGCCCGAGCGCGCCCGGGCCGATGTGGTCGGAGTCAGGGTCATGGTGTTCTCCTCCGCGTGTCCTGTCTCATCCGGCCAGGAAACCTTGGATCAGAGGCCGCGACCAGTGCTTCCCGCTGGACGCCGCATTGTTACGGTCGGGTCGCAGCCGGCGGGAAACGCGAAAGGGGCTAAGGCCCCGGGGACCAACCCCGGGTCAGATCCGACGTCCCCGGCAGTCCCTGAGCCACAGCGGGACCTCCGAGTCGCGACTAGGCGGGCATCATCGTCGTCTCCAATGTGTGGAAGACACCGACCTACAAGGCGATCCTGGCCGGGGACCCCGAGGCGCTGCCCGCCAACTGGGAGGCGGTAAGGCAGCGCTACTTCACGATCAACTGGCTCCAACTCGCGACGACC
>DASRJN010000486.1:0-3268 GCA_035649455.1 Acidimicrobiales bacterium | reverse complement strand
AGGTTCTTCATGCCCCCGGGGAGGACCTCGAGGTAGTTGAGGAAGATGAGGACGAGGCCGAGCCCCAGCAGGCCGAACATGATGATCGGCACCCACCGGGGGCTGGTCTTGACCTCCCGGGGCACCGGCGGCGTGTAGCGCGTCGACTGCCCGGGGCGCGAGCCGGACGGCGTCGTGCCCTTGGCCGTGACCCGCCCACCGGGCACATGGCGCTTCGCTGGCTTCGTCATCGCCGCAAGGTTAGACGCGGTCGCTCCCGGGGTAGGAGCCGGGTCGTCGCCAACTGGCGGCTCAGGCGCCAGAGTAGGAGCTGTGACGGACGTCCTCGCCGCCGTGGACATCGGAACGAACTCGGTGCACCTCGTGGTGGCGCGCGTGAGCGAGAACCGCATCGAGGTGGTCGAGCGCGAGCGGGAGATGGTCCGCCTCGGCTCGTCGGCCACCGATATGAAGCGCCTGACGCCCGCGGCCATGAAACGTGGCATCGACGCCCTGGCCCGGTTCCGCCAGGTGGCGGCGATCCACGGGGCGTCGATGCGAGCCGTGGCCACCTCGGCGGTGCGCGAGGCCGAGAATCGGGCGACCTTCATCGATCGGGCCCGGGAGGTGGGCGTCGACATCGAGGTCATCTCCGGCTTCGAGGAGGCGCGGCTGATCTTCCTCGGCGTGCTGCAGGCGGTTCCCGTCTTCGACCGGCAGGTGGTGGTGTGCGACATCGGCGGTGGGTCCACCGAGCTGGTGGTGGGCACCCGCGGCGACATCCTCACCGCCCGCAGCCTCAAGCTCGGCAGCATCCGCCTGTCGCGGCGCTACTTCGCCGGCGCCAAGCTCTCGTCGAGCGCGGTCGACCGCTGCCGCCGCGACATCCGCACCGCGCTCACGCCCGCGGTGCGGGAGATCCGCCGGGCCGGCTTCGACGTGGCCGTCGGATCGTCGGGGACCATCGGCGCGGTGTGCGCCATGGTCGCCGCCCGCCGGGGCGGGGGCGTGCCCCGCACGCTCAACAACTTCACCGTCAGCCGCGATGACATCGACGGCGTGGTCAAGCGCCTCATCAAGGCGCCCACCGTCAAGGAGCGGGCCCGGACGCCGGGGCTCGATCCCCGCCGGGCCGACATCATCCTGGCCGGGGCGCTGATCCTCGAGCAGGTCGTGCACGAGATCGGCGCCGAGGGCTTGACGTTCTCCGACTACGCGCTGCGGGAAGGCGTGCTGCTCGACACCTGGCGCCGCATCCACGGCGGGTCGCTGCACCACCTGTCCGACCTGCGGCGGCGCAGCGTCCTCCGCCTGGCCCGGCAGATGGACGAGGACTACGGGCACTCCGAGCACGTGGCCCGGCTGGCGCTGGAGCTGTTCGACGCCACCGCCGGCCGCCACGGGCTGGGCGACGACAGCCGCGAGGTGCTGGAGGCCGCGGCCCTGCTGGCCAACGTGGGACTGTTCGTGTCCCACGCCGGCCATCACAAGCACAGCTATTACGTGATCCGCAACAGCGAGCTGCTCACCGGCTTCACCGACCGGGAGATCGAGCTGATCGCCCAGGTGGCCCGCTATCACCGCAAGTCCGCGCCGCGGAAGAAGCATCCCGAGTTCGCGGAGCTCCAGCGGGACGACCAGCGGCGGGTGCGGGTGCTCGCCGGCATCCTGCGGGTCGCCGTGGGGCTGGACCGCAACCACGGCCGTCGGGTCACGGGCGTGCGGGTGGCGGACGACGCCGGGCGGCTGGTCATCGGGGCCGTGCCCGCGCCGGGCCAGGACGTGTCCCTGGAGCTGTACGCCGCCGGCACCCGCTCGGACCTGCTGGCCGACGCCCTCGACGTGCCGGTGACGGTGGTCGAGGTGGACGGCGCCGAGGAAGAGATCCCCGCCTAGCGGGCCGGCGCAATCTTCGGCGTTTCGTGACCGAGTCCTATTAGCCTCGCCGCCGTGGCACCCCGGGTCCTGGTCATCGACAACTACGACAGCTTCGTCTACAACCTCGTCCAGTACCTGGGGGAGCTGGGGGCGGAGCCGCTCGTCCACCGCCACGACGAGCTGAGCCTGGACCAGATCGTGGAGCTCGACCCCGACGCCGTGCTCGTCTCGCCCGGGCCGGGGCGGCCCGAGGACGCCGGGCTGTCCAACGACGTGATCCGCCACTTCACCGGGCGCCGGCCGGTGCTGGGCGTGTGCCTGGGCCACCAGTGCATCGGGCAGGTGTTCGGCGGTGACGTGGTGCGGGCGCCCGAGATCATGCACGGCAAGACCTCCCTGATCCGCCACGACGGGCAGGGCGTGTTCGCGGGGCTGCCCGAGCCGTTCGAGGCCACCCGCTACCACAGCCTGGTCGTCGAGCGGTCCTCGGTCCCGCCCGAGCTGGAGATCACGGCGTGGACCGACGACGGCATCGTCATGGGCCTGCGCCACCGCGAGCACGCGGTCGAGGGCGTCCAGTTCCACCCGGAGTCGATCCTGACCGGCTGCGGCCACGACCTGCTCCGCAACTTCCTCTCGGCTACGGCGGCCCCGATCGCACAGGGCTAGCGTCGAGCGCCGTGACTCGCGAGGTCAGCTACAGCCAGCAGACGCTCGACACGCCGAACCCCATCGCCCGCTTCGCCCACCGCCAGCGGGCCAAGCTGTCGCTCGACGGGGTGGTGCGGGACGCGCCCCGGGGCGCCGCCGTCCTCGACTACGGCTGCGGCGACGGCGCGTTCCTCAACGCCCTGGCCGCCCGGCGTCCCGACCTGGAGCTGCTCGGCTTCGACCCCGAGTCGAACCACGTGCCCGACGCCTACACCTCGATCGACGACGTGGCCGGGGTGCCGGACGGGTCGGCGGCCCTGGTGTGCTGCTTCGAGACGCTGGAGCACCTCTACCCGGCCGAGATCGACACGTTCGTGTCCGAGGCGGCCCGGGTGGCGGTCCCCGGGGGCGAGGTGCTCATCTCGGTGCCGGTCATCGGGGGGCCGACGCTGCTGCTCAAGGAGGCCAACCGGGCGATCCTGTTCCGGCGCCGCAGCGACTACTCGGCCCGCGAGCTCGTCGCCGCCTCGCTGGCCGGCCGGGCGGCACCGCGACCCGACGACATCCGCGTGAGCCACAAGGGGTTCGACTTCCGGGCGCTGCTCGCCCGCCTCGGCGAGCGGTTCACCCTGGTCGACGTCGCCTACTGCCCGTTCCCGGCGCTGCCGTGGTGGCTCAACTCGCAGGTGTTCGCCCGCCTGCGGCCTCGTCCGTCGTCGGGCTGACCGCCGCGGGGCTCAGCGCCCCGGTCGGTCGGTGA
>DASRJN010000485.1:0-2005 GCA_035649455.1 Acidimicrobiales bacterium | reverse complement strand
CCGGAAGCCGAGGATGATGTCGGAGATGCCGCGGAACAGAGCCGCTACGCCGATCCACACCGCCAGCAACACGGCCCCGCGGTAGGTCGACACGGTGGCATCGTCCGGGCTGATCGCCCAGAAGCCCAGCAGGACCATGATGATCCCGGAGATGAGCTGCATCCACCAGAGGCCTTCGAGATGCCTCGAGCTGAAGGCGAAGACGATGTCGATGATGCCGTAGAACAACAGCAGCCACCCGACGATGGCGCTCAGCACCAGGAACGTCTGGCCCGGCCAGACGAGGGCGATGACCCCGGCGGCGATCGACACGATGCCGATCAGGATGTAGAGCCACTTCCACCCCGGGGCCACGGACGCGACGGCGAGCTCCATGATCCCGCCGAAGATGAAGCCGATGCCGAAGAAGACGGCGATGGCCCACACGGTGCGGTAGTTGAACGAGAGCACGAAGAAGGCGAACACGATCCAGGCGATGCCGGCGGCGAGGAACCATCCCCAGCCCCGGGTCACCTCCTGCATGTCCTCGCGGAGGGATTGTGCCAGCACGGTGGTGCCTCCCTGCTAAGCCAAGCACGGCGTAATACGAGGGCGAGCGTAGTGTCGCCTCGTCACCGCGTGCGGGACCGATCGAGGCCTGATCCGTCGGCCCTTCGCTTCGGGCGTTCGTCCCCGTTCGCCGCGATGACGTCGTCCTCGACGTAGCCCGGGGTGCCGTGGACGCTCACGGTCGAAGGACATACCGCCCGCGCACGCCGCCCTTGGCGACGGCCCGGTGAGCGGTGGCCACCTGGTCGAGCGGCACCACGGCATGGACCCGGGCCGGCAGATGGCCGCTCGCGGCCGCGTCGAGGAGCCTCGCCAGGCGGGCACCGTCGGGATGCGCCACCACCACGTGGACCGTGATGCCGCGCACCTCCTCCGGCACCGCGCTCGGCTGAACGCCGACGAAGAGCCCTCCGTCACGGACCAGTGCGACGCCCTGCTGCTGGAGCACGCCACCGTCGGCGACCGCGTCCCAGCCGGGCGCCGGGCCGGTGGTGAAGTCGGCGCCGAGGCCGCGCACGAAGGTCTCGTCCTCGGCCCGGGCCAGCCCGGTCACCCGCCAGCCCCGATCCTGGGCCAGCGGGACGGCGTATCCCCCGACCGCGCCGGCGGCTCCGGTCACCAGCAGGCTGCGGCCTTCGCCGTCGCCGAGCAGGTCGACCAGCTGCGCGGCGGCCAGACCGTTGAGTGGGACCGTGGCCGCCGTCACCAGATCGAGACCGGCGGGGACGACAGCGACCTCACTGGCGGGGACGACGACCTGTTCGGCGTAGGTGCCGTAGTCCCGGTCGAACCCCGCCACCAGGCCCGCGACCCGGCTGCCGACCGAGACGTCCACGACGTCGGGACCGGCCGCGGTGACGGTGCCGGCAAAGTCCCAACCCAGGCCGGTGTGGTCGGGCTGATGGACCAGTCCGAGCCGGTGGAACAGACCGTCGGCGGTCGCGAGGTCGACCGGATTGACCGCGGCGCCGGCGATCTCGACCCGGACCTGGCCCGGCCCGGGCTCGACGACGGGCACGTCGATGATCTCGATGGAGTCGGGACCGCCCGGCGCGCGAACGACTGCAGTGCGGAACGTGGTGGCCATGTCGCCTCCTATGGACAGCTGGGAGCTTCAGCTCCACAATGGATCCTGTCACTCTCCGATGGGAAGTAGGCACCTCAAAGTGCGTAACCCTCCGTACAGTTGTGAGGCATAGCCCATGACGACGATGTCGGCCGCCGAGAAACGGGCCCGGGCGAAGGTGGAGTACGACGCGTTCCTGGCCGGCTGTCCCAGCCGCCAGTTCCTCGCCCGGATCTCGGACAAGTGGGTGGCGCTGGTCCTGGCCGCGCTGGGCAGCGACGGCCCGCACCCCGGGGAGGACTGCGCCGGCGAGCCCCGGCCGATGCGCTACTCCGAGCTCGCCCGCCGGCTGGCCGGGGTCAGCCAGAAGATGCTCACCCAGACGCTGCG
>DASRJN010000484.1:0-5752 GCA_035649455.1 Acidimicrobiales bacterium | reverse complement strand
GGCGCGGACAGCGGCGACCCGGTGGCTGTCGGGTAGGACCGTGTCGAGCGCAGCGAGCAGGTCCAGGCCCGCCCGGGGATCCTCGGCCTCGGCGACTGCGACCGCCCGGTTGAGCCGGACGATCGCCGACCCGGTCAGCGCCTCGAGGGCGGCGTAGTGCCCCGCGATCGCGCTCCAGTCCGTGGCCGCGGCGGTAGGCGCCCGTGCGTGCTCGGCCGCGATCAGGGCCTGGCGCCGCAGCTCCTCGGCGTATCCCTCCCCCGGCTCGAGCCCGGCGGCGAGGCCGAGCCCGGCCCGTATCTCGTCGTGGTGCCACCGCGAGCGGTCTTGGTCGATGAGGGTCACCAGGCGGCCGTCGCGCTGGCGGGCGTCACGGCGCGAGTGTTGGAGCACCAACAGCGCCAGCATCGCGCGGACCTGGGGAGCATCGGGCACGAGCCCGTGCAGCAGGGCGCCCAGCCGCACGGCGTCTCCCGCGAGATCGGCTCGCAGCAGGTCGGGCCCGGTGCCGGGGGTGTACCCGGCCGTGAACGCCAGATAGATCGTGCGGCACACCTCGTCGAGTCGGACTCTCAGCTCGTCGGCGAGCGGGGCGCCGAGCGGGATACCGGCGAGCACGATCTTCTTCTTCGCCCGGGTCAGGCGCGCCGCCATCGTCGCGGGCGGCACGAGGAACAGGCGGGCGATCTGCTCGGTCGAGGTCCCCACGACGAGGCGGAGCGCCAGCGCCGACCGCGATTCGCTCGGAAGCGCCGGGTGGCAGCACAGCAGGATGAGCTGCAGACGATCGTCGGCCAGCACCTCGGCGGGCTCCTCCAGTGGCACCCAGCCCGGTCGGACCGCGAGCAGCGGCGCCTTGCGTCCCGCGATGGCCTCGGCCCGGAGCCGCCCGACGACGTGGCGGTAGGCGGTGGCGTACAGCCAGCCGGCGGGGTCGGCCGGCATGCCTTCGCCGGGCCAGCGGTCCGACGCCCGGGCGAAGGCTTCGCTCAGGGCATCCTCGGCCAGATCCAGGCGCCGGGTCCGTGACACGAGCAGCGACAGCAGCCGGCCCCACTCGGTCCGGAAGACCCGCTCGACGGGCCCCTCAGCCCATGTCGGGGAC
Source organism: Acidimicrobiales bacterium (assembly GCA_035649455.1). GTDB lineage: Bacteria > Actinomycetota > Acidimicrobiia > Acidimicrobiales > VFJN01 > ZC4RG19. Next base: position 4,647 of record DASRJN010000484.1, on the reverse strand, counting down.
GGGTCGGATGTCGATGTCATAGGCAGGCAGGACCCGGCACAGCTCGATCACGGTGTCGAGGTCCGGAGCCTCGAGCAGGTAGAAGCCCCCGATCTGCTCGGCGGCTTCGGCGAACGGGCCGTCGGTGATGGTCATCTCGCCGCCGCGGGTGCGCAAGGTGGTGGCCGTCGAGCCGTCCCCCAACGCCTCGCTGCTCAGGATCTCCACGCCCGGCCGGGCGGCGCACGCCTCGTCGAAGGCGCCGAAGCGGGCCATCAGGGCCTCCTGCTCGTCGGCCGCGAGCTTGTCCCACGGCGGCAGCTCGCCATCGGCAGCCAGCAGAACGAAGTACTTCATCGCAACCCCTCCACCTCATGGCCGGCGACCATCGCCGGTAGTACCACGACGCGCCGCACCGCCCGAATTCGACAACTCCGACCAGAATTGCCGGGGCGAACACGCTAGGTCGACCGCGAGCCATCGATGATGTCGAGGTCGCGGTTGATGAAGCGGTCGTGCGCCTGCATCTCGCCGAACAGCACCGACAGCGCGCCGCCGACGGTCTTGGCGTGCGCCGCGATGGGGCGCTCGAGGTCAGCGGGCGTGAGCTCGTCGACGGACGTGCGGACAGCGGCGAGCCGGCCCCGCACCACCTCGCACGCCTCGCCGAACGTGGGCCGGGCGTCGGGGTCGATGGACGTGCCCGGCAGCTGGGGCGGCATGAACGTGGGCGGCAGCGCCATCGGGTGGAACGGGTCCGCCTCCCCGAGGACCGCCTTCGACAGCCACAGGTCGACGATGAGCACGACGTGGCGGAGCGAGTCGACCGTGCACCACTCGCCGTTGACGCTGCGGTGCAGCTCCTCGTCCGAGAACGACCCGGCGCGACGCATGGTCCTCTCGAGGGCATCGGTCGCTTCGGCGGCGGACTGGCGCGCGTCCTCCACGCTTGCCACCGGCACGACCGGCGGCGGAGGCGGTGGAGGCGGCCCCCGGAACTGCGTCGCGCCCTCACCTGGTTCCGCGTCAGCCATGAGCTCGCCCCCTTTGCCCGCGCCCGTGATCACACCAGTCCCGCGAGCGTGGAGGCGAGGCTAGCCACCGACCGATGCAGGTTTCAGCTGCTGACCATCGCATCGGCGCGTTCCCACGAGCGGCTCAGGAAGCTCGCTGGGCGCCGAGGAGGGTGCGGCGGATCGGGGTGGTGGCGCTGTCCAGCGCGGAGAGGGCCTGGGTCAGGTGGCGGCTTCCGACTCGGGGCGCGGCGGACGGGTCACCGCTCTCGGTGGCCGCCAGGAGCACGGCTCGGCGGGTCAGCTCCCTGATGAACGCCGCGCTCACGCCCTCGGTGGCGGCGACGAGCGGTGCGAGATCGATGTCCACGTCGAGCTCCGGGAGCTCCCGCAGGTAGAGCTCGAAGAGGCGGGCGCGGCAGTCGTCGTCCGGAAGGCCGATCTCGACCGCCTGGTCGATCCGGCCGGGGCGCATCGCCAGGGCCGGCTCCAGCAGCTCGACCCGGTTGGTGGTGAGCACGAAGATCACGTCCGAGTCCTCGCCCAGCCCGTCCATCTCGTTCAGGAGCTGGAACAGCACCGTGTTGGTGTCCTGGCCGGCCATGGTTCGCTCGTTCGCGATCAGGTCGACGTCCTCGACCACGACCATCGCGGGCTGCAGGCTGCGGGCGAGGGCGACGGCCTGGCCGAGGCCGTGGATGCCGGGACCGCCGTTGATGACGACGGTCGTCCGCTCGGTCATCCGGCTGCGCAGGTAGGTGACCGACCATGTCTTGCCGGTGCCGGGCGGCCCGTACAGCAGCAGGCCCCGTTTGATGTGCCGGCCACTGGCCCGCAGCGCCTGGGCATAGGTGGAGATGCCGATGGTGTGATCCTCGATCGCCAGCAGGTCGGCCTCGGGCAGGATGACCTGGCTGCGTTCGATCGCCGGCATCCGGAGGAAGTCGAGCCGGAACCTGCCATGGGGCGTGAACGCGAACGAGAGGGCCTGGCCCCGGTAGACGTTGAGCGCCTGCCGGCGGCGTCCCAGCTCGTCGAGCAACGCCCGGGCCATCTGCTGATCGGGTGCGAGGACCTCGAGGGTCAGCCGCGACTCGAAATGCGACCGTTCGTCACCGGCCATGACGAGCACGGCGAGCGGGGTGTCCTGCCACGTCCCCAGATAGAGCGCCAGCTGGGCGCACGCGAGGTGGTCGTCCGGCCCGATCGGGACATTCAAGTACTCGACGGGCATGGGTCGAGGGCTCGGGAAGCCCCAGTCGACCATGCGATCGGTCGCCAGGGCGCCGAGCGAGAACGCGCCGTACTGGCGGAGCCCGAGCGAGAGCCCGACGACCCGCCATCCCCCGGGGGCGGCCAGCTCGTCGAGGGCGAGCTGGACATTGGGATGCTCCGCCGACTCGAGCGGCTCGGACAGGACAGGCAGCTCGTCGGGGTCACGACCGAGATGGTCGACCAAGAGCTGACGTATCGGCGACGAACGCGGGGGCACCAGCCGGTTCATCCCCGTGACGAACTGCTGGAACTCCTGAGCGAACTCGCCCGGCTCGAACCCAGCCGCCATGCGGCGAGACGATACGCGGTGGTGGGCAAGCCCGCGGTGCGTCGCCACCGCCGTACGGTGGACCGGTGATCCTGCCCCAGGAGCGCGACCCCCGGTTCATCACCATCCGGCGCGGGGGCACACTCACGGACGCCGACCATCGGCTCCTCGCGCTGTGGGCGGCAGTGTGTGCCGAGCATGTGCTGCACCTGTTCGAGTCGGTGCAGCGGTCGGACCCCCGGCCCCGCCAGGCGATCGCGGAGATCCGGGCCTGGACGCGAGGCGAGGTCCGGATGTCCCGGTCCCGCGCCGCGGGCGGCCATGCCATGGCGGCGGCACGGGTGTCGAGCGGGGCGGCGCGCCACGCGGCATTCGCGGCCGGCCAGGCCGGGGTGGTGGCGCACGTCGCCGCCCACGAGCTCGGCGCTGCGGCCTACGCGATCAAGGCCGCACGGGCGGCGGCGGGCCCCGGCGAGTCTGACGCCGCCGGACGGCTCGAGTGCCGTTGGCAGCGCGAGCAGCTCCCGGTGGCGATCCGCGAGCTCGTGCTGGACGACCAGCGGTTGCGCAACGAGATCTGCTGGTCCGTGTTCGACTGTTGACGAGTGACCCCGCGCTCACCCCATTCGGATGACGACAGCGGCGATGACCTCGTCGACAGTGAGTGAGGCGCCCGATGGGGCGTACGTGAGAGGAGGCCCCGATGAGCGACCCTGCGATCGACGAGTTGGGACCGGTGGACTACCTCGTCGTCGAGTTCCCCGCGGGGAGCAGCCACTTCACCGGCGAGATGGCGGACGAGCTGGCATCGCTGGCCGAGGCCGGGACCATCCGGGTGCTCGACCTGCTCATCCTGCACAAGGACGAGGACGGCAGCGTCGAGGCGTTCGAGCTGGACGACCTGGAGGCGCTCGACGAGCTGCGGGCGCTGGAGACCCAGGTGGCCGAGATCCTCGCCGCGGAGGACGTCGCTCACCTGGCCGAGGCCATGGACAACGGCAGCACCGCGGGGGTGGTCGTCTGGGAGAACACCTGGGCCGCACCGTTCGCCTCGGCCGCTCGGCGGTCCGGCGGGCAGCTCATCGCCAGCGGGCGGATCCCGATCCAGGCGATCGTGGCCTCGCTGGAGGCCGAGCTCGCGGCGGAGAGTGAAGGAGTCTGACATGCCCCTACGTCCCGCACGAGTTGCCCGTCGAGGCGTGATCGGCCGGCCGGTCGCGCGCACGGCTGCGGTGGTCGGCACGGCCGCGGTCGTGTCCCACGGCGTCAACCGCCGCATGGACCGGCGTGATGACCGCCGCGACCGGCGGCAGGACCGCCGTTAGCGACCCGCGTCCGCTCCCCGGACGAGGCAGACGGTCAGCGGAACCGGGGGTCGTTGCGGCTCTCGGTGCTGACCCGCAGGTGGAGCGCCCTCGCCACGCCGCCCCAGTCGACCAGGGAGAAGTTCGTGGGGTCGCGGTCGTCGTCGACATCGGGGCCGCTCTCGGGCTCGTCGTGGCTGACGAGGAGCCCTTGGCGATACTGGCCGACGGGGCGGTTGGTGACGGCCAGGCCATCGGAGCCGTTGATGTCGTCGACCCCTACGCCTCGGACGACGAAGGTGCCCAGCGAACGGTTGTCGGGCGTCGTCGAGTACACCGCATAGCGGTCGTCGCCCTGGCTGGAGACGATCACGTAGCCGGTGGCGCCCGGGCCGTAGTAGACGTCGACGCCCTCGGCATCGGCGACGAGGTTGGGACCGCCGAAGCCGGTGTCGTCCTCGTCGACCGGCACGCACTCCTCTGACTCCTCGTCGAACACGTCGTGGATCCCGAAGTCGGCCACGCGATCGATCAGCACGGGACGGCGGCTGCCGAGCGGGAGTTGGACGCGCCAGACACCGACGTCCTCCTGCGCGGCGTAGAGGGCGCCGTTGCGCTGGTCGACCGAGAGCCCCTCGAGCTGAGGCAGCACACCCGGCTCCTCACAGGGCACCCACGTCGTGCCGTCCGGCAGCGGGAACTCTCCGGGCATGTCGATCCGACCGACCGCGGTGTAGCCGAACGCCGTGCCCTGCGCCTCGATCGCTGCGGTCGCGATGGCGGTGCGGCCCTCCTGGGTCACCACGGC